>CALLYA010000196.1 GCA_937875495.1 uncultured Verrucomicrobiota bacterium | reverse complement strand
GTTGCATCGGCGCTGTTTTCTGCAACGGCCCTGGTCTGCAGAAAACGGAATTCCCCAGAACCCTCCTCCCCAAAAGCATGGATCAGGGCATGGCCCCAACTCACCCCGTGACCAGGTCGAAAACGCCACCGCGTCCTCTGCGGGAGGCACTCCGGAGGGGATGGGGAGGACTCGCGCAGAGGCGCAGAGGCGCAGAGGATTATTGGGAGGGGGGAATGCAGTTGCATCGGCGCTGTTTTCTGCAACGGCCCTGGTCTGCAGAAAACGGAATTCCCGAGAACCCTCCTCCCCAAAAGCATGGATCAGGGCATGGCCCCAACCCACCCCGTGACCAGGTCGAAAACGCCACCGCGCCTCTGCGCCTCTGCGCGAGACCTTCCGGTTCCGGATGGGGGTGGTTGGGGTTGGCCAGCTGCTGTTGTGATTCCTTTTCGGACGACCTCTTGCTCGTTTCGATGAACTACTGGAACAGGAGCGGTGCGAACTCGGCGAGGTAATCCCGCCAATTGACCCAGGTATGTCCGCCCTCGGTCTCCTTGTAAACGACTTCAAACCCATGTTTCTTGAGCAGCTCAACGGTGGCGCGTGAGGTCTCGATCAGGAAATCGTCCTTACCGGTTGCGAACCAGACCAATTCGAGGCCTTCCTTCAGGGTTGCATCCTGCAACTTCTCCTTCTGCTGTTCTTCCCAGGAAGGGCCACCGCCCTGGCGGTTGCCGGTGATGCCGAAGACGCCGGAGCTGTAGACGCCCAGGTAGGCGAACCGGTCGAGGTTGGGGATGCCGATGTTCAGGGTTTGTGCGCCCCCCATGGAGAGACCGGCGATCGCGCGATCCTTACGCTCGGTGAGGACCCTGTAGTTGGCCTCGACGTAGGGCATGATTGCGCCCAGAAAATCCTCGGTGAACTCATCGGTCCTGGGCCGGCCCTCGGAATTGGCGGGCGGGCGGAAGCCAGCCGAACTGGTGTGGCCGGCCGGCATGACCACGATCATCGGCTTGGCTTTTCCGGCGGCGATCAGGTTATCGAGGATGAAGCCGGCTCGGCCGACGGTGGACCATGAGTTATCGCTGTCCGAGGCGCCATGGAGCAGGTAGAAGACCGGGTACTGATCGGAGCCCGCCTCATATCCGGGCGGGGTATAGATGTGCATCCGGCGGAAGCGCTGGAGCGGTTCGGAGTAATAGGTGACCTCGGCGACCGCGCCGTGTGGGACCTTGGTCGTGTCGAAGTTCGGCGATCCGGGGACGACCACGAGGCTCCAAGTATTTGCGTTGGACTCGCTGGTGGAGGGATTGCGCGGGTCGATGACCGATACGCCGTCGACATTGAAATTGTAGCGATAGGCTCCCGCGGGGATCGGCCCTACTTTAACCGACCAGATGCCCTGGTCGTCCTTCTCCATCTCGCCGCCCCGGCCGAGATCGGGGATGTCACCGGCGCTCAGGCGCACGGACTCGGCGTTAGGCGCCAGGATGCGGAAGGTGACCTCGCCCTGATCGGAGAGTTCCGGGGAGTTGACCTGGGGTCCGCGCTGACCCCATTGGGCCTGTGCGGTACTGCAAGCCAGGGCGAGTGCGGTCGTGACGAGACATGTCCATGATAGCTTCAGCTTCATTGAGGGTTCTCCATTGGTTGCACCAGTTGTTACAAGCGCTGCTCAAGTGCTAGCATGCCAAGCCGCTAGGCTTTGTGTCGAGGAACGTTCCGATGGAATGTAAAATTGTCTTTGTTTAGAAGGGAAAGGCCTCGCGCAGAGGCGCAAAGTGCGCAGAGGGTGATAAGGAGGGGTTTGCTTGTGGGATTGAGGCGATTCCTGCAACAGGCTTGGTTGGCTGGAATCGGAAAATTTATAAAATCCCATAAAACACGTTTGGATCAGAGCATTGCCCCGATCCATTCCTATGGCCAAGTCGCAAACGCCATTGCATCCTGTGCGGGAGGCTCTTCGGCTCCGGATGGGGAGGGCGGATACGGCCGGTTGTGATGATTGGCTTTTCCCTGGGGGTTGGGTTGTCTATGATGGTGGCAAAGGAGAATTTGAGATGAATGATTTTCGATGCCTTCGACGCTGTCTGACTTCTGGTATTGCGCTTTTGACGATCTGCACGCTTTGGCTTGGGCGCGCCCAGGCCGCCGCCGTTGAGGAGGGCAAGCCTGCCCCGGGCGGAATCGGGCTCGGTGCGGCTGCGCCGGCGGGTGCGGACGTGGTGATTGATGGGACGCGCAAGACGCTCGATGAGAAATGGACGTATTGGGAGGGGCCGCGGTTCGGATCGTCGCTGCCGATCAAGTGGAAGATCGTGGATGATCCGGTCGATTCGGGAACGGTCCTGATGGTCAATGATCCCGCTGCGGACGGTGGGCTCTATGGCGCGGCCGATATCGTGACGAAGAAGAAGTACCGCGATTTCCGGCTGCACATCGAGTTCCTGGTGCCGAACGAGGGCGGCAACAGCGGGGTGTATCTGCAGAACCGGTATGAGATTCAGATTCTCGACGGCGATCCGGGTACGCATGGGATGGCGGCGGTGATCAACGAGGCGGCGGGTCCGTATGAGGCCTACAACGGCACGGGCAAGTGGAACGCTTACGACATCCAGTTCCGTGCGGCGCGGTTTGAGGATGGGCAGCTGTCGGAACAGCCGTTGGTGACGATGTACTTCAACGGGGTGAAGGCGCACACGAACCACCCGATCCAGCAGGTATGGGGCGGCCCGAACTCGGGTCTAGACGGTGGGAACGACGGTGGGAAAGGGATCACGGATGTGCCGGGCGGACTGAAGCTGCAATGCGAAGGGCATGCGGTGCTCTATCGCAACGCCTGGATTCAGCCGATGCAGTTTGACGGTGGGGATACAGATTGGTGAAGGGTGTGGGAAGGGGAAAGGGGACTTGGAAGATGCGAAGACGCGAAGGTTTTTAGATTTTGGTTTTTATTGTGTTGAGGTCTTGGGTGAGGGCTTGCCAGTAGGTTGGGTGAGAGGCTGGGCCTGAGGTTTCGATGTATTCGACGTGGATGCTGGTGGGACCGGGGATCTTGTGTGTCTTTAGGAGCTGATAGTACTTGTTGGGGATGATGCCTTGGCCGAGGGGGGCCCAGCCGAAGCGATTGCGGTCGGATTGCCAGGTTGGGGCCTTGATATAGGGGGTATCGATGTAGGATTTGAGCAGCTGGAATTGGATTTCCCAGCTGTGGGTGCCTTCGATCAGTGCGTGGCCGATGTCGTAGGCAATGCCGATTTGGTTTGGTGTGTAATCCTTGAGGAGCTCATAGAGGTCCCACACGGGCGCGCCGACATAATCGGAGCCGGAGTGGTTCTGGTAGAGCGGCTTGATCCCGAGCTCTGTGCCGAGCGCGATCAGGTCCTTCAGCATGGGGCGGATGGCATCGAGTTGGGCGGGGATGGGCTTATTCAGGTCGTACTTGTAGTAGGCCATCCGGAAATGCGTGATTCCGAGTCCGGCCGCGGTGCGGAGCACCTGCTCGGTCTGTTGCGCTTGGCTGACCCGGTTGATGCCGGTGGTGATCAACGGGAGAGCGAGGCCATGTTTACGGAAGGTCTCGACGGCGACCGGGAGCTGGTCTGCGACGGCGGCCGGCTCGATATGTCCGCCGGGGCGGACCGGAAACTCGATGCCGTCGTAGCCGATCTCGGCTGCTTTTTGGGCGAGCTCCTCGAAGGAGAGTGCTTGAAACGGCTTGCTGAAGAAGATGAAACGCGGCTTGGGATCTTCTGTGGAACCGGCATGAGGCATGGCGGGCAGGGCGAGGGCGAGTCCGCTTGAGGTGATCAGCGTGCGCAGGGCGGATCTGCGGGAGACCGGCCGGGTGGTGATCAGAGGGGCGTTGTTTTCAGGCATGGTCATCTCGGTATTAGGGTGGGTGTAGGTTTCTTCACTGGCTGGTGAAGGGCGGGTTGTGGCGCCAATCGCCGCGCCAGGTACGTTCGACACCCAGGAGATCGGTGGTCTGCAGGTAGACGTCCTTACCGGTGAGCTGTTCGAACTCGGTGGGGAGCATCCAGGCGTCGAGGAAGTAGGTGCGGCCGTGGGGCAGTTCGATGGTGTAGGCCTCCGATCGGCGGTCGCCTTGGGCGATCCAGACTTGGAACTCTCGGCTTTCGTTGTCGAGCGCGGGCCATGAGACGAACAATTCGAGCCAGGTGTGATCCTGGAATTGTTTGAGGCGACCGATGGCGATCGGTTTTTCGAAGTAGCGTTCGCCGGGGGCCTCATTTTGGTTGAGGACCGGCAGGTTGAACCAGCACCAATCGATTCTGCCTGGAGCGGCATGCAACGGATCCAGAGCGCTGTAGCGATGGGCGGCCTTGACGACGCTCTCGAGGACCCCGTGTGCGTTGTAGCTCCAGGTCTGGGAGTAATCGCCGCCGATCGGACCTGGGATGAAGTTCATATCGGACGACCAGAGGACGATATCGTCGGCGGTGATGAGGTAGAGTCCGACCAAGGTTTCGAGCAGCCATGGGGGGAGTGGGCGGTCGTTTTGCTGGATTCCCTGGAGTCCTTCATTGGTATAGCGTGACCAGGCGCCGATGCTGCAATTGGTGAGGAACGGCTTGCAGAGGTCGCTGTGTGCGGGGTACTCACCGGCGCGCCGGTGATGCTGGAGGTACATGCGCAGGGCGGTACGGTAGAGGTTGTCGAGGCATTGCTTGGCCTCGCCCGGTTCGAGGGTGAGCTGACAGCCGTAGGCAATGGTTTGGGTGGTGGTGGAGAAGCGGGGGATGCCGTTGTCGAGGATCAACTCGCCCGCTGGGTCGCGTTCATAGAAGGGCTCGAGGCCCCACATGGCCTGTTGATAGCCGTCCATGGAGAGGACGCCGTGATTCTCCTGGCAGGCCACGAGGGTGGGATCGGGTTCGGCGAGGAAGTCGCGTTCGGGCCGCAGGAATTCCGGGAGACCGGTGTCCGGTTCCACGGATGAGAAAAAGGCGGCCCCGACATCGAACTGCCATTGGCCGTAGAGCAGGGGTTTGATGGTTGTGCCGGTTTCCGCGGCGCCTTCTGCGAGGCCTTGATAGAGCCAACCGAAGCAGTTGCGTTGGTGTTCCCAGCCCTCGGTGCATTCGATATCGATGGCGGGGAAGAGCACGAACCGGCCGGCGCGATCGGTTGCGAAGCGTTCGTTGTGGAAGACGTATCGGCCGAGCGCGCGGAAGGCGGCTTCATCCGGGAGCATTCGATGCTCGATGCCGAAGGTGCGCAGTGCGGGGATGCGCGGGTCGCCGGGTGTCTCTTTCTCGAGCTGTTCGAGGAAGCGCACGGCGTGGCCCCACCACATCGGATCGGTCATGAGACTCCACTTCCGCTCCGCCGGCAGGTCGCGGACGTTAGTGGGTGCGTCATCGGTCTCGCGGTATCGGGGGATGGCGCCGATGGTGGTGATCCCGCGTGTGAAATGCGGATTCGCCTCGGGATCATTGTACCAGGGGCCGTCGACGTGGATGCGGCGATCGGAGAGTGTGAAAGCGGGGAAGCGGGTCAGGAGCGCTACGCCGCGTGCGGTCTGTTCGGGGAACTCGTAATCGATGCCGTGCGGGCGCGGGTGCGTTTGCGGCTGGAAGGTGAGTTCGGGTGCGGGCGCGGTGACGAAGGGCGTGCCGTTGTAATCGGCCTTAGTGAGGGGCTCGGCCGCCGGGTTGGTTGTGCCGGTGGTGCAGGCGAGCAGCAGCAGGCTGAGCGTGAACGCTGGGCTGATGCGTGTGGGGCGTATGCTGGTGCGGTGGAATCGGGTAGGTATCTGGGGCATGGGGCAATTCACCTGGTGCGCAAAAGAAACATTGCCTGATCTTGGGTTGGTCTTTTATCAATAGTGGGTGTTGTGTCGGGGGTGGGGAAGAAAAATCGGCCCGCTCTCAATCAGTCGGGTGTTGGTTCCAGAAACGGACGCGTACACCGCGTGGCGGTACATGTTCCCGTACACGAGAATGCGAATGGGATGAGATCACGAGAAGTTGGATGGCTACCGGGTCGATTTCGCGGTGTGGGCTCACACGGTGTGCCGGAGCTTGATCGAGCGAGGGAACCAGGTTCGCGAACAGGAGAGCGGGGATGGGGACGAGTACGAGTAGGAGTTTAACGAGGAGGACGGGGGCCAGTGGGTAGCCCAGACCGTCTCGGTCTGGTGACATTGGGGCATCGTTTTCGAAATCGAAATCGAAATCGGTATCGGGATCGAAATCGATGGAAAGGGTGATTCAGCATGAACAGTTGACCCCGAAACGTACCCGTACACAGCGAAGCGGTACACGTTCCCGTACACGAGGAATTGGATGGCTACCGGGTCGATTTCGCGGTGTGGGCTCACACGCTGTGCCGGAGCTTGACCGAGCGAGGGAATCAGGTTCGCGAACAGGAGAGCGGGGATGGGGACAGGGACGAGTACGAGTAGGAGGAAGAGTAGG
>CALLYA010000195.1 GCA_937875495.1 uncultured Verrucomicrobiota bacterium | reverse complement strand
TCGGGGTCGCTATCGGCATCGGTATCGAAAGGTCTCCGGGCCCGAATGGGTAGGGCTCCCGCAACGAACGCAGAGGGCGCAGAGGTGTATCGGGAGGGGACATGCAGCTGCATTGGAGCAGTTTTCAGTAACTGCCTTGGCATGCAGAAACGGAATATCTAAAATTTCCCAAAAAAGTAGGGTGCAGAGCATGGAACCTTCTCACCCCGATAAGCTGGTCGAAAACGCCACCGCGCCCTCAGCGGGAGGCTTTCCGGATCCGGCTGGGAAGGTGGATACCTTTTCGTACGACCACTAGCCGGTTGTCTCTTCGAGAGGTTTTGAAGCATGGGAAAGTTGCGAAAGATTGTCTGGGCGATTTTGGGCCTTATAGGGTTGGGGCTGTTGCTCTTCAGTTTCCGGCCGGAGCCGGTGCCGGTGGAGCTTGGCGCCTCTTCCCGAGGTGAGATGCAGGTGGTGGTCTCCCAGGACGGCAAGACTCGGGTGCGGGATCGATTTGTCCTTTACGCACCGGCGAATGGGGTGATCTCGAGGGTCGAGTTACAGGAGGGCGATCGGATTGAGGTCGGACAGGTCTGTGCGACGATCCAGCCGCTGGCGCCGGCGTTATTGGATGAGCGGTCGCAGGCGGAGGCGCAGGCACGACTCGAGGCTGCGCGTGCCTTGGTCGAGCGCGCCTCGGCGTTGGCGGCCGAGGCCGAGGCGGCTACCGCGTTTGCTGATACTGAACTGCAGCGTATGGAATTGCAGGCCAAGGGTGGGGTGATCTCTGACGAGGCGTTGGCGGCTGCCCGGTTCGAGTCTCGCAGACGGGAGCTCGAGTTGGAATCTGCGCGGTTGGCCGTCACTGCCGCCCGCTACGAGGAGGCCGCACTGGCGGCTTATCTCGAACCGCCCAGCTCGGAGGCATTGAAGGTTGTGGAACTACGGAGTCCGGTTGCGGGCTGCGTCTTGCTCAGGCATCGCGAGAGTGCGGGTCCGATCCAGCTGGGAACACCGATCTTGGAGGTAGGCGATCCCGAAGGGATAGAGATCGTGGTCGATTTCCTTTCTCAGGACGCGGTCCGGGTGGCACCGGGGGATCCTGTATGGATTCGGCGCTGGGGAGGTCAGGATGTGGCTGCGTTGGCGGGGACGGTCCAGCGGGTCGAGCCCTCGGGGTTCACGCACATTTCCGCGCTCGGGGTGGAGGAGCAGCGGGTCAATGTGATCATTGATCCGGCCTCGACGGAGGTGGATGGTTGGAATAGGATTGGGGACGGCTATCGGGTGGATGTGGATGTGATTGTGTGGGCGGGCCAGGACGTGTTGCGCGTGCCGTCCGGCGCCGTCTTTCGCAGGGAGCAGCAGTGGTCCGTATTCCTGGTGGAAGAAGGCGTAGCCCGAATAGCACCTGTCGAGATCGGAGCCAGGAGCGATGACTGGGTCCAGATCCTCACAGGGCTGGAGGCCGATGTGCCGCTGATTGTCTATCCGCCGGAGGAGCTGACGGACGGCGGGAAGGTTGTCGCTTTGGGTGAAAAGGAAGGGTGACGTGATGAACGGACTTCAAAGGACGCTGGATTTCATCGATGGGAAGGCGGTCGATCTGCCGCCGTTCCACCCGATCCTCATGCGATTTGCCGCGAAGTACGCCGGCGTGGCGTATCGCGATTTTTGTCTGCGGCCGGAGTGCAAGACGGCGGCGATGATCGCCTGTGCACGGGATTTCGGGCTGGACTGGGTCACGGTCCTCTCCGATCCGTATTCGGAGGCGGAGGCTTTCGGGCTTGAGGTGGAGTATCCGGAGGATTCCCTGCCACAGAATACAACCCCACTGATCAGGGAAATCGGGGATATCGACCGTCTTGAGCTTCCGAAGTTCGAGGCGAGCCGGCGTATGCTGAACCGCGTACGCGAGATCGAGCTGTATCGGCAAGCGGTCGGCTCGGAATTCTTCATTGTCGGCTGGGTGGAGGGTGCCCTGGCGGAGTATGTCGACCTGCGTGGGCTGACCCAGACCTGCATGGATCTGTATGATGCGCCGGAGCCGCTCGAGCGTGCGTTGCGGCTGCTGAACGAGAATGCCAAGGCGTTCATCACCCGGCAGGTGGAGGCTGGTGCGCACTGCATTGGCATTGGGGATGCCGCGTGTTCCCAGATCGGTCCCAAGTTCTACCGGAACTATGTCTGGGAGTTGGAGAAGGAGTTGGTGGAGCATATCCAGGCCTTGGGCTGTCTGGCCAAGGTCCATATTTGCGGGAACACCTCGAGCTTTCTGGCGGATGTCATTCGGACCGGTGCCGATATTGTCGATGTCGACCATCTCTCCGGGGATATGCTCCCCTTTGTGGAGCACCTGCAGCCGGGACAGGTGCTTTGCGGCAACAGCGACCCTGTGAGTGTGGTTCAAGACGGCACGGACGCGGAGTTGGTTGCCAGTGTGGAGGCGTGCCATCTCCAGACGCAGGGCCGCGGTATCGTCTCAGCCGGGTGCGAGATCACGCCTGGGACGTCGGTGGAGCGGTTTCAGGCATACGCCACCGCCGCGCGTGCACTGGGTTAGGGGAGGACTCGCGCAGAGGCGCAGAGGCGCAGAGGGGAGAATAGGGAGGGCGGGGATTGCAGAAACTTCGGGACAGTTTTCTGCAACTGCCTTGCTCAGATGTAAACCGATATCCCCAGAATCCCCCCCAAAAAAAATGCGTGGATCAGCGCATTGCCCAACCCACCTCCATGGCCAGGTCGAAAACGCCACCGCGCCTCTGCGCCTCTGCGCGAGAATCTCCGGATCCGGATGGGGAGGACTCCCGCAGAGATCGCAGAGGGCGCAGAGGTG
>CALLYA010000194.1 GCA_937875495.1 uncultured Verrucomicrobiota bacterium | reverse complement strand
CAGGAAGGGAAAGCGGCAACCTTTTCGGACGACCGCTATCTGCGGTCATCTCCTCTCAGCATCTGCGGATCCGCCGTCAATGGCACAATCCTGAACTGTTGCACCGGCAGGTTGGAATGCTGCCCGGCGATCAAGACCCTGTGGCGGTGCGGGCCCGGCGTTTCCATCCCCGCAGCCGGGACATCGCTCCATTCGTCACCCGCATGCGCTCTGGCCTGTATTCGATAATCGGTGGCTGCTGGCGCGGCGCCCTCGAACTCCAGCCAAACCCCGCCGGAGAGATCGGCAGCCGGGCCGATCGCCAGAATCCGCGGGCGCCTGTCCATGACCCGGGCCTCCAGCTCGAGCTCTTCGGCATCAGGCACGAGCTCAAGAAACGGCCCACCCTGGCCACCGGTCCAACCGACGGCTTGGGTTCCCGGCTCCGGCAATAGCTCCAGCTCCAGCGGCAGCCCCTGAAACACCACACCGGTCCAGGGCAGTTGTGACGGTTCCAGTACGATCGAATTGACGCGGATCCTGGCCGCGCCAGTGCCGCTCTGCCGCAGGGTGACCCTGCACACACCCGGCAGTTGGAAGAAGTCGACCGCATGCCCCCGCAAATTATCGGGTCTGCCGACCGCGAACTGGCGCAGCACCTCGACGTCCTCCCCCCAATCGCGGGTGCCGGGAGCGCGCCATTTGTGGAAATGCCGCCCCATTACCGGTGCAATAACGTCAGCAATCGCGTCGATCTCACCTAGCACCCGTTCCGAGCGGAACTCCTGGTTCAGAAGATCGGCCAGGCGGATCAGGAAACGCTCCTTGAATGCGGTCTGCATCAGAAGTTTACGCAGGAAGAGCGTGTTCCAGTCGTAGTCCGGCCAGACGTTCACCCCGGTCCGAGTCGCGAAATCGAACATGTTGTTGCGGAAGGCGTACTCCACCCCTTGGCCGAACTCGATTCCACCGAAACCGCCGAATCCGGCGTCGGTATCATTCAGGATCCAGCGCCATTTGCCACCGCCCACACGCGGGCGCCAGAGCCTGCGATTCTTTCCAGAGTCCCGATTCGCGCAGTAGATTTGAGCGATCTGATAGTCAATGAAGCTGTCGAGATCGATCCAGGCTTGCACTGACTGGTCGAAACCCGGGACCTCGCCCTCCACCGATTCCATGAGTGCGACCAGTCCCTGATACGCCTCGGCCGTCCCGGCCTTGGGCACACCTTCACGCTCCAGCAGATCGATGAGCTCGGGCGCGAGCCCCATCCGCTCGGAGATGAAGTACTCGTCCACCTTTTCGCGCAGGTTGTACACCGCCCAGAACTGCCCGTTCAAAAAGCTGACCACCGGTCGATACCCGACCGTCTCCAGATTCAACGATGCCGCCAGCCGAGTCATGAGCGCATCGCGCATGTAGGCATGATTGTAATCGTTACCGGCATTGCGCAGAACCAGCCGCTTGAACCGCGAGAGGCCGGTCTCGGGCAGCATCGGCCACTCCAGCCAATCGCGGCCGTAGTCCTTTCGGAACGAGAGACGGAAGGGTCGGATCGGCGCCATCCTGGCAGAGCTTCCATGAAGGCTCAGGCCCGCCACGGTCTCGAAAGCGAGCCCGCCCGTGGTCTCATAGAACTCGACGGTCGCAGGGTACTCCCAGTCCTTCCAGATATTCTCGCCCCAGATAATCCCGTGATCCTTTGAGAACAGGTTCCCCGGATCGGTGGAGATACAGATCACCGGCAGCGTCCGCGGTTCGTTGATCAGAAAGGTGCGCACACTGGTCGGGCTCGGCAGGAAGCCCGCCCGCTCGGCCCGCGCGCGCACGACCATCGATCGGAAGACATGGATCCCGGTCTCCGGAACGTACGGCACGGTGGGTGGTTCCTTCCCATCGGTACTGAACCATAGCTGCGCGTCCGGATCGGGATGCGACAGCCAGACGCGCGGTTGCCCCTCCATAAACCCGCCGGGACTCGACAGGCTCGGCTGCGGTGTGATCCCGGAGAACGCCTCCGAGTCGTTGACCCGGCCCGGGGTGGGCACGTCGAAATAGTAGAGCAGGTCCTCGCCCGCGCGCCGCCCGTGCGAGAGGTCCGGCTGTGACTCAGGAATCTCCACCCAATCCAGGAGCTGGCCGGCTGCGTTCAACAGATAAACCGGTTCCCCCTCGGAGCTGATGGAAAAAGTTGCGTACCCGGCCACCTCAGGCTCGCCGGAGGCGAACACCAGGTGATACTCGCCCGGGTCCAATGCAACCGGCGGCAGCGGGTACTTCAATCGATTTCGTTGGTCGGACAAAAAAAGGCCGTGCAGGGAGACCGCTTCCGGGCCGGGATTCCAGAGCTCGATCCAATCGGGATACTCCCCGCGCTGATCCTTGAGCGTCGAGCGATTCCAGGACTGCACCTCGCTGATCAGGATACCGCGGGCCGAGCTGCACAACACGAGCAACCCCAGGAACCCGGCACGGAAGCACCGGCAACGCCGAACTCGGAAATGTCTGCTGAAACCTCTCACGCTTGACCTCTGGCCACGCCGTTTTCCCGCACCAAGAGCGGGGTCAATAGACACCCCAGACCGAATCACCAACCCCACGACCGAACCCAAGCCAGCCCATGTCCTGTCCGCCCAGGCCAGCGCCGACGCAGGGCGAATCCGGCTCCAGCCTGAACGTTTCGTCCGGGGTCAGGAGCGGATCGCTCTGTATATTCCCCGGGCCCTCGGTCATCTTATACGTGCCCGCGGGGAAGGCCGAGTTTCGGATGTAAAGGTTCTGTGCACGGTAGCTGTTGACGATCGGCTGGGTGCAGTCCCAGATGATGCTGTTGATGATCTCCTCGACCGTTTCTATTTCCATGCCGTCATAGTTCTGATTGCGCAGATCATACCCGATATCACATCCCGCAATCGTGCAGTGCATCGCTGCGAGCGTCGGGTTCTTCCGCGGCAACTCGCCCTTGGAGCCCTTTTGCACCACCCCCAGACGGTTTCGGAAAACCAGGCAGTTGATCAGCGTGACACCGGTGTTGATGCTCAGTGCCTTGTCCGCTATATCATAAAAAACCGTGTCGCGCACCAGCACCGAACTCGTAAAGGTATCGAGTCCGTCATCACTGCAGCGCGCAAACACACAACTGGTCACCCTCTGCTCTGCCGGCCCGACCAGGTAGAGTCCGTCATAATCGGCATCGTGCGAGGCAGGCCAGGTATCGAGAAAGTGGCAGCCGCGAAAATGGCATGTGCCGCGCCGCAGCTCACCCGCTGAGGCGCACTGCTGGAAGAGTGTGTCCAGCACCTGCACGCGCGCGTAATTCCCGTCCATCCCCTTCCCTGCGAGTTCAAAGAAGACGCACTGGTCGAACACGATATCGCTGTTGACCAGATAGAACGCGGAGCCCGCGGCGTGAAAGATCTTGGGCACATCCCCCCCGCCCCGGATCCAGAAATTCCGGTATGCGCCACGGCTGTTGGACATGTGATAGATCTGCGCCCACGGCATCGACTGTTCCAAGGCATCGACGACGATCGGGGCGGCGGGCGTGCCCATCGCCTTCACGCCGCCGCGCACGACCCAACCGGCTGCATCCTCCATGAGCACGAAGGTCCCGGGCTCTATCACCAGCTCGCTCTCCGCTGGTATCTCGATCTCGCCGGTGACGCGGATCCAACGCGCATCGGCACCCCAGTGCAGATCCGCTCCTGATAGGACACCGGAGACGGTTTGGTAATCCCCGGGCACCACCTCGAAATGGTTGACCAGTTCGGCGAAATCGGGAGAAGCGAGGTGGATGCTGTACGCGCCGGGCGCGAGCGGTGGCAACAACCCGCACCCGCGGCCGTTGGTCAGTACCACCTGGCCGGAGTCTACGACCACTTCGCTGTCAGCCTGCCTGAGTTCCCAGGCGACCGTGCGCGACCAGTAGTTGCGGTCCACCTGCCCCGCATCATCGACGATCTCGATCGGCAGCGGGATGGCACGCCCCGCAGGCACGCGAGCGGGATAGCCAAACCGCAGCTGTGCGGCGTCCGCGCTCTGCGCCCAGGCGAAGAGGAGGCATACGATCATCCAAATGGACCATGATTTCCGCATCCCACCATCCTACTCCAGATTCAAATTGGTGTCCGCCCCTTTCCCGACCGACTCGAAAACCGCCCCCCCCAGGAGCTCGTTCCCGGCGTACAAGGCACAGATCTGACCGATCGCGAGCGCGCGCTGCGGTTCATGGAACTCGATCCGGCCGTGGGTCCCGCCTTCGGGAAGGTAGCGCGCAGGCAACGCCGGCGCGCGATAGCGCGGGCGTGCGAGCAGCTCGCGCGGCGCGGTCAGCGGATGCCGGGTCCAGGAGACCGACGCCAGCCGCGCCGATGCGGAATAGAGCCCCTCCGTCTCCGGCTCGTCCCAGCCGATCACCAGCTCGTTGGACTCGATCCGCTTTTCCACCACGACATACGCGCGCTTGTACTCCGGTGACGCCACACCGATCCGTTTGCGCTGACCGATCGTGAAGTAATGCAGGCCGCGATGCTCGCCGACCTCATGCCCGTCCAGGGTCACGATCCGCCCCGGCTTGTCGGGGACGTAGGCCGCCAGAAAATCCGACATCTTGACCTGACCGATGAAACAGATCCCCTGGCTGTCCTTCTTGCGCGCGGTCGGCAGCTCCAGCCGTTCGGCCTCCGCACGCACCGCGGGTTTGTGCAGACCGCCGATTGGGAATCGCGCGTGCGCAACCTGGTTCTGGGTCATCAGCGCGAGGAAATAGCTCTGATCCTTGTTCGGATCAGCACCCTCATAGATCGCAACAGTCCCATCCGATTGCGACGCGGTCTGGGCGTAGTGCCCGGTCGCCACCGCGGAGAAGCCCTCCTCCAACGCGTAATCCAGGAAGACGCCGAACTTGATCTCGCGGTTGCACATCACGTCCGGGTTGGGCGTGATCCCAGACTGATACCCCGCAAGCAGGTACTCCACCACCCGCTCCCGATAATCCCGCATCAGGTTCACCACCCGGAACTCGATCCCGAGCCGGTCGGCCACCGCCTGCGCGTCCTCAATATCCTGGTGCCACGGACAATCGCCAAAGACGTTATCCTCGTTGATCCAGTTCTTCATATAGGCGCCGACCACATCGAAGCCGCGCTCGACCAACAATGCCGCCGCTACACTACTGTCCACCCCACCCGACATCGCCACCAAGATTCGCTCGCCGCGCATGTGCTCAACGCCCTCTTCCACAGTTCGTGCCATCTCACAACGGAACCCAGCTCTCGTTCCCCTCCCGCTCAACCTCGCACCCTCAACCCATCCACGCCAACATTGATGCCCCCATCCGGACTCCCGCAGAGAACGCAGTGGCGTTTGCGGCCAGGCCACAGGGGGGGATAGGTTCATGCACTGATCCAAGCATTTCCGGGGGGATTATTGGGTGATCCGTTTCCTGGTGACCAGGATTGTTTTCATGGAAAGGCCTGCACTCTGCCCGAAATCCCACGTATGCCCTCCGCGGGAGGCTCTCCGGTTCTGCAGAGGTAATCCGGACGATCTGGACCTTTGCCACGCGATAACTATACTCGACCACATGAAGACCCTGTCCGCGCTTGCCTCAAACCCAACCAAAGCGGCCGCCGTTACCGGAGGCGCTGTATTACTGCTTTATTGCATCATGACCGTTGCCTTCACCTTCGCAGAGCAACGCGTCCAGCGGGCCTTCCTCACCTTCGCACAACCAAACCTCACCGAGCCGCTGCACCGTCTCACGCCGGATGAGGGCATGCTCCTGCCGGACCAACCCTCGACGCTCCGTCCGATCCGCGCATTGGCGCCGCGATACTCGCCCATCATCCGCTGGACCCCGGTCGCACAGGTCATGGGAAGCGATGGCGAGCTTGAGTATTATTCGCATCGGCTGCTCTACTCGCAGGAATATGGCACGCCCTCAATCCAGTTCGGGTACTTTGAGCTCGCGTGCGGACTCCTCGCAGCGCTGCTCTGCGCAGCTGCAACCTACCTGATGCTGCAACCGGCCGGGACCGGACTCACCCGTTTCAGCGCGCTGGCCGTCGCACTCCTGCACATCGCCGCCATCCTCTGGATCTTCTCCTACTTCGGGTTCTTCAGCATTCATTCGATCGATGAGTACCACTACCTCGACACCGCGAAGAAACTGCTCCATCCCTCAGCGCACTTCGAGGAATATCCTTACCCGCTCGGACTCCCCATTCTCTACCTCCCGCTCCTCCTGTTTGCCCCCTCCGTAGAGCCCCACCTCTTCGCCGCCGTCTTCGCCTTTCCCAACGCGATTGTCTTCGGAACGGGCGTCATCCTGCTCCTGATGGCCCTCCTGCAACAGGCCGGTGCATCCCTTCGCACAGTCCGCATCGCAGGCGTGCTCCTGGCCCTCTTTCCCGTCGTCGTCAGCGCCTTTCACGGGAGTTATCTGGACGAGCCGATGTTTGCGCTCTTTCTCGGCATGCACTGGATCCTGCCGCCGGATGTGGAGTACATGAGCGTCTACAACGCGACGGACTTGCTAGGCTACAACGCACTCTCCGACATGCCCGCACTATTCTTCGGGCTGCTGGGGTATTTCCTGCTGCACCGCGCACTGGCCCCTGAGAAACCACGCTCGCTTGTGCCGGCTGCCTGCGCCCTGGCGTACGCACTGCTCATCCGCCTGCCGAGCGTCCTCCTGCTCGTACCCGCCGCCTGGCTGGTGCTCATCAACCTACATCGCATTCCCATCCGCGCCCTGATCACTGCCACTGCCGCCGCCATCTGCGTGCTCGCACCGCAACTGCTCTGGAACAGCATCATGTTCGGCAATCCGCTCACCTTCGGCTACAAATTCCGGCCGGAGGATTTCAAGGGTTTTCAGATGGCCCTCCTCCCCGCGGGCAATCAGATGATCGGCTTGTTGCATTACCCGCTCCTGGCCTGGGGCGTTGCCGCGCTCCTGCTCCTTCGAAAGAGCAGGCGATTCCAACGCCTGATCGTCTGTCTGAGCCTGATGGCCGTCTCCGTGCTGCTCTTCTTCGCCGGTTATCACGGGATCGGCACGGCACTCATGCGATATCCCCTCCCGGCCGTCCTCGCCCTGATCACACTCGCGCTGATCCTGATTGTAGAAACCCCTCACGATCAACGGGTCGCCGTCGTGATCGCACTACTGACCCCGCTCGTGCTGCTGCCGCAATTCCCGCACGGCCTGTGCATGCTCTCCGTACCACCCTGGCTCTTCTATCTCGCCACAACAATCGCAGGTGCCCTGGTCGTGTACCGCACCAGGCAGCCTGCATGGGGCCTCTACTTCATCCTGCTGCTCGTACGCCTGCCCGACATCATGCTCCCCGCGTTCGCCATCGCCACCGCCGCCTACACAATCCGAATCACTTTTCAGGAATTCTCCAAGGCTTCCCAAAAGACCCAAGCATACTCCCAGCTGGATCCGGCTCCATAAGGGCCTCCCCCAAGGCCTGATACAGCGTTCTGCAACGCGACCAGACCACCGAAAGAAGACTGAATCCAGCGACAACCATAGGGTGAAATTCGGCAGGCATACGCCCCCCCGCCTGAGCTTCAAAAAAACTAATAACTCCCAATGCTACTCCTGTTCGATGCTTGCAGGAAGGATTTCATCGGTATTTTGTCAGGACAAAGGCGAAAAGGGCACTTAGGCCAGTTATGATTAACCTTCGTTTTGAAGTTCAACTCTGGAAAGATAAAACTGCTGATTGTTGAGTTTGATTTCATTAATTCGTTCCAACCGAAGAGTTTTCTGATCAATGAATCCCTCCGGTTCGGGTATAGGGGAAACCAAATAACTACCAAGAAATTCCGTCGAATCAATGGGAATGGATTGCATTTTATTGAAGGGAATGCACGCGACGTGAACATTGTGCCCCGGATCATCACGCCAGTTTGTCAGAAAGAATAAATTATCAGGGAATTCAATATGATCAGGGGAGCCCCAATAATAGGCAAAGGAGACAAAAAAGGGCGGATATTCTAATAGCAAAACCCGGGAATCCTGCCCAACCTCTTGTTTTACCCATTCAGCAAGTTGATATTCAACTGTTGGCGCCTGAATGCACCCTGAACGAATCCGGTCATAGTTTGAAATAATTTGGGCCGATCCTATGGTGGCAATGGCGAGCCAGGCTGCGATCAGATTCTTCCACTGCGAAAATATCAAACCCCATGCAACCCCAAAGAAGATCAATGAAAAGGAAAAGTATCGAACCGTCCCCGCGCTAATGAGCGGTCGCCAATAAAGGCTGAAAGCAAAAAGCAAAACAGGAGGAATTACAAATATACCGGCATAGTAGATATTGACATCCCGATTACGAGACGCCAAAGCCAAAAGCATAATGAAAAATATACACCCAACTACCGCCAATGGAATACTGGGGGATGGAAATGAAAAGAAATAGATATGCAATAGAACAGAGTATACATCGAATCCCTTCTCGGTAATCCAATAGTTCACATGGACGTCATGTACTTGTTGCGCAGCAAAGGGTATCCATGCGGAAAGGACCATAATAAAAGAGGCAATGCTTAGAAGGTATGGATTGAATAACCGAATTTGAAACGGCCTTCGAAAGAGCAGCATAATGCCCATAACCAAAGCTTGTGCGACAATAACGAAGGCCCCGAAATAGTGGGTTAGACAGAGTAATCCTGAGACCACACCGTATAGAAAAGGGACAAAGTATTGAGGCTTGCCCCCTGGCTTGTTATAGTAATGGATTAGGATGGCCGAGGAAGATAAGGCAAGGAAGTTCCCCAAGGAATACATCCGGGCGACCGAGGAGAGAGAAACGATCCAGGGATGATTCGAAAGGAGCAAGCCCCCCATAACGTAGAACCCTCTTCTGACAGGATTCAAATCCGTGGATAATAACTCAAAAAGAAGCATCGCAATAATAAGAATATTGAGAATGCTGAAAATAAAGGATAACAACCTGATCGTAAAAAGGCTATTCCCAAACACCAAACACCAAAGCTTTACCATTAGGTAATACAGGGGAGGATGAACATCCATTATGGAGATTTGAAGGATTTCTCGAAGATTGCCCTGAATGGTCAAGTGAGTGAAAATTTCATCTGGGATGGGAAGGCCCAGGCGAAAACTCCATAACCTGATCAATATACAAAATAGGACCCCACCGCCAATCATAGGCAATGACCAAATTTTCGATACTGGTTTTTTAACTATTTCCATATCACAATCCGGTGATAATAAGCATTGAATATTGCTAACAACTATTCTTTTGAAAAGCCATCCCTTCAGAATAAAATAAGCAATAATTAAACCTTCGCCTGGGATTAATTTCTTGGTGACAACGATTATTACTGCCCATACCATTTAATGATTAATTTCCTTTCAAACACCTTATCTCCGAAACCAAGTTTCAAAAAAATTTCCCTATTTTGGTTTCCAAATCCTGCGATTTCCTGAATGATGCGAATCACGATCCTACCGTCTTCATATCCGAGGTTTTCTATCAATGTATCCCCTTCTGTTGTGGGGTCTCCGGAAGAATCTGTGGGTAAATTTCGGCCTTGAACATAAGATGGGGT
>CALLYA010000193.1 GCA_937875495.1 uncultured Verrucomicrobiota bacterium | reverse complement strand
GCGGGTGCTCGTTCAGAGCATGGCTCGCAAAAAGGTCCGTCTTGGGCCGACTACAGCCGAACCCATTCCCCACCATCGTGGGAGCCAAGCGCCACATGGGCTGCCTGCTTGGGCGCTTCGCCCCCCTCCGACAACTTCCCCGAGAACGCGACAAAACTCAGTGAACTGAAACAGTCCCTGCACTGGTCCGGGATCGAGATCGAGATCGAGGCGGAGGCCACATGCCGGAATCGACGTCGACAGAAATCATGAATCAAATGAGAGCCGAGGAACTGAGAAGGGTCGCGAGGCTCCTCGGCATCCCGAAGGATTTGAGACGCAAAGGAGAGCTGATCGAGTGGCTTTCCAGGAAGATCCGCAAGAGCCTGCCCGACGTGGTGAGACATTGCTCGGAAAACGAGAAACTGGCCCTGGCCGAGGCGGCGTTTGGCGCGGGCATTCTCGAACCCCAGGTTTTCTGGGGTAAGTATGGCAAGGTGTGCCCCGCGCCGAAGAGCTATTATGGATACGGGGAAACACCTTCTCCCTTCGATTTGCTCGTTGCCCTCGACAGCGTCGGCACACTGTACATCGATAATGCGGTGGCGGATCAGCTTCGGTATTTTCTGCCCGAGCCTGAAAAGGCCACCATTGAGGTGGTGGAGGGCAACATTCCGCAGATGCATGGCGGCCGGCCCGTCCATCAGCATTGCGGGGAACCCATCGTATTCCACGAGCTGCGGCGCGTGCTGGGGCTCGCACAGGCCGGGAAATTGCCGCTTACAGCGAAACGCTCCACACCCACGGATGCCTGCGTCCGCCGACTGGGCGAGGCATTGATGCTGCCGGACCTGGATCTCGAGGAACCGGGAGCCGAGCGGGACGAATGGTACACGGAAGCCGGGCCGGTGCGCGCCTATGCCTGGGGCGTTGTAGTCCAGTTATGCGGGTGGTGCAAGGCCGCCGGAAGTAAGCTCGAGCTGACCCGAAAGGGCCGAGCCATGCTTGCCGGTGGGGGAGCCGAAGCTCTGAAGGAGGGAGTTGAACGGCTTCTCGGAGATGACGAATTCGACGAGTTAAACCGAATCAACCACATCCGCGGACAGAATGGCAAAGGCAAGCGCGCGCTCTCGAAGCCCTCTTTGAGACGCCAGAGCATTGCCGTGGCGATGCGCGGCTGGCCGACAGACCGATGGATCACGTTCGACGATGCATTTCGCTTCATTTGCGCGTCCGGCAACACGTTCTCGGTTTTGCGCGGAGATCCGTGGGACCTCTACTTCTGCGAGAAGCAGTATGGAAGCCTCGGGTATGATTATGGCGATCAGAACGACTACGACGGCCTCGCACGCCAATACCTGCGGGCCTTTCTGGTCGAGACCATGGCAACGCTCGGACTCGTGGACATCGCCTACGTATATCCACACGAGCTCTGGCCGGAGTTCGACGGGCGATGGGGGACCGATGGATTGGCCTTCTGCGGGCGCTACGACGGATTGCGTCACGTGCGACTAACGCCCCTGGGGGCCTACTGCCTCGGCTTCGCAGATGCATACGAAATGGCCGTGAAAGAACCCGCGGGATTGGTGAAGATCCTGCCCAACCTGGAACTGGTCCTCGTAAACGACGCATCCTGTTCGCCGGCCGATACCGCGCGGCTGGAATTGTTCGCTTCGCCCAAGACCGAACGGGTGTGGCGGATCGACCAGCAGCGCATCCTCGCGCACATCGAATCGGGCGGATCGATGGACGAAATCAGGAAGGAAATGGAGAGCCTTCAGAAAGGCGACCTTCCGCAAAACTTAGTCACATGGCTCGACGAGCTGGAAAGAAAAGCCATGGCGCTCAAGGGTGGCACCCAATGCATCCTGATCGAAGTCGCCGATGAGGCGACGGCGGCGCTGATCGCGCACGATTCCAAAGCCTCGAAGTACTGCCTTCCAGCGGGGAACCGGCACCTCGCTGTGCCGGCGAAGAACGAGCGCGCCTTTCGGTCGGCCATCAAAAAACTGGGGTACGTGCTTCCGCGATGAACGACTATGATCCAACCAACCCCTTGATTGTTCAGGGCGACCACTCCGTGCTCGTGGAAGTGGAAAGTCCCCGCTACGAGGAGGCGCGCGACGGATTGGTGCGATTCGCAGAATTGATCAAGTCGCCAGAGCACTTTCACACCTATCGAATCACGCCGCTCTCTATCTGGAATGCCTGTGCTGCCGGCGTCGCAGTAAACGAGATCGTCGACGTACTGGTACGCTACTCTAAGTATCCCGTTCCCGAACATGTGGCCTTGGGAATTCGCGACTTAGCCTCGCGCTACGGGCGTCTCCAGCTTACGCGGCAGGAGGAGGGTCTGGTCCTCCAGACCGATGATGAGGCCCTGGCCGAAGAGATTGCCCGCAACAGACACATAGCGCCCTTCCTTGGCAAGCGTTCGGGGTTGGCGTTCCTCGTCGATCCGGAGTTCCGCGGCCGGATCAAACAAGCTCTGATCAAGGTGGGTTTTCCCACGGAAGACCTGGCCGGGTTCACGCCGGGGGAGCCGATGCCGCTGCGCCTTCGAGAGGACACGCTCGCGGGCGAGCCGTTCACCGTGCGCGCCTACCAGCGAGATGCCGCCGCTGCTTTTCACGCCGCCGGCGGACCGCGCGGAGGCTCGGGAGTCATTGTACTGCCGTGCGGAGCAGGCAAAACGATCGTCGGCATCGCCGTTATGGCGCGATTGCAGACATCTACCCTGATTCTGGCCACGAATACCACCGCCGTGCGGCAGTGGATCGACGAGATGCTGGACAAGACCTCCTTGCATGCCGATCAGGTAGGCGAATACACGGGTGCGAGAAAGGACATTCGTCCCGTGACGGTATCCACCTACCAGATCATGACGCATCGCGGGAGCACGGATGCGCCGTTCACGCATCTGGAACTCTTCAACAAGCGCGATTGGGGGCTGATCGTCTATGACGAGGTGCATTTGCTGCCCGCGCCAGTCTTCCAAATCACGGCCGGTCTGCAGGCACGCCGCCGCCTGGGGCTGACAGCCACACTGGTTCGGGAAGACGAACGCGAAGACGACGTGTTCGCGCTGATCGGTCCCAAAAAAGCCGATATCCCGTGGAAAGAGCTGGAGTCTCAAGGCTGGATAGCGAAGGCGCGCTGCGCGGAAATCCGTGTGCCCATGCCCAAGCAGCTGCGAATGCAATACGCCGTTGCCGATACGCGCGAAAAGTTCAGAATCGCCTCGGAAAACCCGGACAAACTCCCCGTCATCCGCCGTCTGATCTCGAACCACGCGGAAGATCGAGTACTGGTCATTGGCATGTACATCGAGCAACTCAAGGAGATCGCTAAGTGCCTGGATGCCCCGCTGTTGACGGGTTCGGCAGGGCAGAAAAAGCGGGATATGGTCTTTGAGGATTTCAAGGCCGGCCGTATTCCCGTTCTGATCGTCTCGAAGATCGCAAACTTCTCGGTGGATCTGCCCGACGCATCGGTCGCGATCCAGATCTCCGGCATGTTCGGGTCGCGTCAAGAGGAAGCACAGCGATTGGGCCGCATTCTGCGACCGAAGACGGGCACCAACCAAGCCCACTTCTACACCATCGTCAGCCATGACACGCGCGAGCAGGATTTCGCCTTGAAACGTCAGTTGTTCCTGTGCGAACAGGGCTACGAGTATCACATCGAGTTTGAAGGCGAACAAAGAAGTTCGGACATCATGGGGCCGAACCACGGGTGAACCCGGGGGGCCAGCATGGCAAGCCCGGGTGTTGAAATTACGAAACACACACGAATCAACTGTCTGGGAATGCCGAAGCCTGGAAAAAAATCCCCCAGGGGATGACACTACGTTGCCAGTAGTCGTACGAAAAGGTATCCGCCCTCCCAGCCGGATCCGGTAAGCCTCCCGCTGAGGGCGCGGTGGCGTTTTCGACCAGCTTATCGGGGTGAGAAGGTTCCATGCTCTACACCCTGCTTTTTGGGGAAATTTTGTAACTACTCAGGTAGCCCCATCATAGCGCTACCACTGAGCGAATTGTAATCTCG
>CALLYA010000192.1 GCA_937875495.1 uncultured Verrucomicrobiota bacterium | reverse complement strand
GGGCTGGAGACGGCTCGTGGGGGCAAGGCGACAACCCGGGTGCAGACGGTTCATGACGGGGAGGAGGGACAATGAGTCCGTCGCGCATCTATCGTCTGGCTTTTGTGACCCCGCGGTTTCCGGAGCCCGGGTTTGCGGGTGGGGCGGAGACGCTGACGGCCCAATTAGCGCATCGTCTGCTGGAGCGCGGGCACGAGGTGGAGTTCCTGACGACCTGTGCACGCGATCATGTGACTTGGAGGAACGAGCATCCCGTGGGGCGTTTGAAGGTCGACGCCATGCCGGTCCATCGCTTTGCGGTGGATGAGTCACGGGATTTGGGGCGGTATCTGCAATTGGATCGTCGGATGCAGCTGCAGCAGGGGCTGTCGGAGGAGGACGAGCGGGAGTGGGTGCGTTGCAGCGTTCACAGCGAGGGGCTATACCGGCATCTGGAGCGAACGCCGCGGGCGTGGGATGCGGTGGTTTTTGCGCCCTATCTGTTTGGGCTGAGTCTGGAAGGCGGCAGGCGGTTGCTGGAGGCGGGTGGGAACACCGTTCTTCTGCCCTGTTTGCATGATGAGACCTTTGCGCGACTCCGGTCTGTGCGCGCGAGCTTCGAGCATGCACGCGGCTGCCTCTTCAACGCGCATGCGGAGCAACGGCTGGCGGAACGGTTATACGCTCTTCCGCCGGAGCGCGGGCAGGTGGTGGGTATGGGCTTCGAACCACGGACCGGTGACGGGGCGCGATTCCGCCAACTATTTGGGGTGCAGGACCCGTTTCTGCTCTATGCGGGTCGGCGGGAGGGCGGCAAGAACACGCCGCTGTTGATCGATTACTTTCGCGCATGGAAGCTGCGGCATCCGGGCAACCCGTTGAAGCTGGTCCTGATGGGCAGTGGTGCGGTCGAGATCCCCCAGGAAATGGCCGAGGAGGTGATCGACCTCGGCTTTTTGAGTGAGCAGGAGAAGCTGGATGCGATGGCGGCATGTGCGCTTTTCTGTCATCCCTCCGTCATGGAGAGTTTTTCGATTGTCCTGATGGAGACTTGGATGGTGGGGCGTCCGGTCTTGGTGCACGCGAAGTGCGAGGTGGCGGTGGACCATTGCCGGCGTGGCGGCGGCGGGTTGTTCTTTCAGGACTTTCCGGAATTCGAGGCCGCCGTCGAGATGCTGTTGGAGGAGCCTGAGCTGGCCGCGCAACTCGGTTATGCGGGGAACGCGTATGTCGGCTCGCAATACCGTTGGGACGCGGTGCTGGACCGGTTTGAAGCGGGGCTGGCGAGGTTCCTGTCATGAGTGCCCCCGCGATTCACCAATTCGTGGCTGGGTTCAGCCGCAGGGATGCGATCAGTCTCGAGGCGCTCCAGCTGCGGCATTGTTTCCGCGAGATGGGGCATCCATCGGAGATCTGGGGGGAGATCCCGAGGATCAGCACGGAGGACATGCGCGAGGTTCGGGATGTGCGCCATTATCGTCCGCGGGCGACGGAAGAGGACGTTTTATTGCTGCATCTGTCGGCTGGATCGAAGGTGAATCAAATCTTTGCGGAGGTACCGGGGCGCAAGGTGGTCCTCTACCACAACATCACCCCGTCGGAGGGGATCCGTCCTTTCAACGGTGAGTTTGCAGACGCCTTGGTGGAGGGGCGAAGGCAAATGCATTCGCTTGCCGGCGTGCCGGAGTATTGTCTGGCCGATTCCGCCTTCAATGCGCGCGAGTTGGAGGCAGCCGGCTATGGGCCCACAGCGGTCTTCCCTTTGGTCCTCGATTTTTCGAAGTTCGACTGTGAGCCGGATTCTCAGATGCTGGAGCATTTGGGCGATGGCTTGACCAACATCCTGTTTGTGGGTCGCGGGGTACCGAACAAGTGCTGGGAAGACCTGCTCTATGCCTTTCACGCCTACCACAACCGGATCAACCGGGGCTCCCGGCTGATTCTGGCGGGCTCGTTCGGTGGCATGGAGAAGTACTTTCATTATCTGCAGGCGATCGTGCACCGCCTCGATTTGAACAACGTCGAGTTCTTCGGGTCGGTCAGTCTGCGTGAACTGGTGGCGCTCTATCGTTCGGCGCATCTCTGGCTTGGCATGAGTGCGCACGAGGGCTTTTGTATCCCGATCGTGGAAGCCTTTCATTTCCGGGTACCGGTATTGGCCTACGCGGCGGGAGCGGTTCCAGAGACATTGGGCTCGGCAGCTATTTTGATCCGTGATAAAAGACCTGAGTTGGTGGCGGAGATGATGCAGGAACTGATTGTCGCATCGCCGATGCGCGAGATGGTGCTCCGAGCCCAGGATGTGCGATTGCGGGAATTGGTGACGGCGCGTGATCTCCGGTCCGAGATCGAGCGGCATTTGGGACGGATGCTGGGAGGTGCGCAATGAACCGGTTTTCACTATCGATGGTCGCGTTGTTTGTGTGTGGTCTGTTGATCTCCGGGTGTGCGGTCTTGCGGGAGGAAGTCGACCCTTCGGACGCGACGCAGCCTTGGTCCTCGAACGTGGACATCGATGACGACGCGATGAGTCCGACGCTTCCGGGATCGGACGAGATGTGAGGATGCATCATCGGGTATGGACGCCCTGGTGGCGGTTGTTCCGTTGCATTGTGTGGTTCTTCGGGTTGGGGATGATGTCGTCGATGGCAAATGCGCGAGAGGTCCAGCTCACGGATGCGCCTTACGGGCACATCCTGACCAATACCGGGGTCTGGTCGCCCGACGGGAGATGGATCGTCTACGATGTACGATCCGACCGTGACGGCTCGGTATTCGACGGCACGCGCATTGAGCGTGTATGGGTTGACTCGGGCAGGATCGAACGACTCTACGAGTCTGGTGACGGCGCATGTTGCGGTGTGGTGACCTGCAGTCCTGTGGATGACCGGTTGGTGTTCATTCACGGTCCGGAGCGTCCGACGGCGGATTGGACCTATGCCGCCACGCGCAGGCGTGGGGTGATTCTTTCGGCGGCGGGGCAGGATGCAGGGGTGAGCAATCTGGACGCCCGCGACTTGGTGGCGCCGTATACGCCGGGTGCGCTGCGCGGCGGGACGCATGTGCATGTTTTCAGTGGGGACGGCGCATGGGTCAGTTTCACGTATGAGGACGAGGTTTTGGCGAGTGCGGGGGGGAAGCATGGGGTAGAACCGAACCAGCGCAACGTTGGGGTGAGCATTTCTGGGCGACCGGTTCGCGTGCCACCGCGGCATCTGCGCAACCATGACGGAGCCTATTTCTCGGTATTGGTGACGCGAACGGTTTCCGCGCCGGAGCCGGGGAGCGATGAGATCCGCCGGGCCTTCAGCGATGCATGGGTTGGCAGGAACGGCTATGCACGGGCGGGCGGTGGCAGGCAGGCGCGTGCGATCGCCTTCCAGGGCGAGGTCGTCCTGCCCGATGGCGGGACGATCAGTGAGGTCTACATTGTGGATCTGCCGGAGGACTGCACCCAGCCGGGTACAGGTCCTTTGGAGGGGACCCCGTTGTTGCGGCCCGCGCCTCCGAATGGGGTGGTGCAGCGCAGGTTGACGCGTACGCAAGACCGCGTATATCCGGGCATTCAGGGTCCGCGCCACTGGCTGCGCAGCCATCCGGACGGTTCCCGGATCGCCTTTTTGATGCGCGATGATGGGGGCCGCGTCCAGGTATGGACGGTATCGCCCAACGGCGGTGTTCCGGTGCAAGTTACCCGAAACAACGGGGATGTCGCCTCGGCTTTCTCCTGGAGTCCGGATGGCGGTTGGGTCGCGTACGTGTTGAACGGCCGGGTGGTCGCGACCGAGGTGGCGACGGGGGAGACGCGGCCTTTGACCCCACCAGCGGAGGCCGGATTCGAGCCGTTGCCGTTGGCGGTGGTTTACGCACCGGACGGCGGCCGCATTGCCTATCTAAAGCCGGTACGGCATGTGGACGGCGGCGTGTTCAACCAGGTTTTTTGGTGTGATGCCACGGCGGACACGGATTGACCGAATCCGCCGTGGTTATGGATGGATCTTGCGCGAGCCCGTTCGAAAAGCCCATTGGGGCCTAGCTGAAGGCACTGC
>CALLYA010000191.1 GCA_937875495.1 uncultured Verrucomicrobiota bacterium | reverse complement strand
TTTCAACGACTGCCTTGGTCTACTGAATCGGTATAACCGAAAATACCCCCAAAAAGTAGGCTGCAGAGCATGGAACCTACCCACCCGATAGGTTGGTCGAAAACGTCACCGCGCCCTCTGCGGGAGGCTTTCCGGGTCCGGATGGGGAGGTCAGGTTGAGAATGCGGCTACCTTTTCGGACGACCTCAGGCGAGGCCTGAAGGAGCGTGCCGATTCGGACGGCCTTTTGCCGGCAAACGGGGGTTCAGTCGGCCAGTTTTGCCAGGGCTGTACGCACTTCTTGCGAGTGGGTTTGGGGGTTCACCTTGAGGTTGACCCATGCGATCTTCTGGTCTTTGTCGATGATGAAGGTCACCCGCGGCGCCATGAGCAATCCCTTTACTCCAAATGCCTTGGAGATTTTCTTTTCCTTGTCGGACAGGAGGAGGAAGGGGAGGTTGTATTTCTCGATGAATTTTCGATGCGACTCCACGGTATCGTAGCTAACCCCCAGGACTGTTGCGTTCAGGTCACGGAAGGCCGCGAAATCATCGCGAATAGCGCATGCCTCGGTCGTGCATCCGGGGGTATCGTCTTTCGGGTAGAAGTAGATCACGACCGGTCCTTTGCCGTAGAAAGATTGCAGTGGAACGGTCTCTCCCTTGCTGGTCAGGACCTCCAGTTTAGGGGCGGGATCTCCCGGCTTGAGGGGCTCAGTAGGGTCTTCCGCCATGCATGGCTTGGGGAGTAGCGCCAAGCCGAACAGGGTGATGAAGAGTGGAGCGAAGGTCAGGATTTGTTGGAACTTCATACTTCAGGTCCTTCTTGGTGCTGTGGGTGAATCGCTTTGGGAAAGGCTGAATCCGGTCATACGGTGGCCGTGGCCTGTTCGCGCCACTGGAGCAGGGCATCGTTTCCGACCCGGTGGCAGAAGTCGCCGAAGGCCTCCTCGGGGGAGGACCGATGTTGGTGCCAGAAATCGATGAACCGGCAGATCTCGTCGGGAAGTTGGGCCTCCTTGATGAGGTCGAGGATCTTGGTTGCGAGGCGAGTGCCTTCGAAGCTGCCGCCGACGTAAAGCGCGTAGACCCCAGGGCTTCGGCCGACGATGGCGAGTTCGGCGACCGGGGAACGGCTGCATGCGTTGGGGCATCCGCTCATCCGGATCCAGAGTCGGTTGTCGCCGTACCCGCGCTGTTCGATTTCGTCGAGCAGCGATGGGAGGTAGCGCTCGGATTCGGCCAGGGCCAGGCCGCAGGTCGGCAAGGCGACGCAGGCCATGGCCCATCGGCGCAGCGTTGAAACGTCCTTCTCCGTACGTAGACCATACTCGGAGAGGAGGCGTTCGATCTCAGGGCGATCCTGGTCGGTGACATGGGTGAGAATCAGGTTTTGTTGCGGGGTGTTGCGCACTTCCAGGTGGGGAAAGCGTTCGAGAATGGTCCGCAGACCTGTTCGCAAACGAACCCTGTGATCGTCGAGGATGCGGCCGTTCTCGATGAAGAGTCCCACAAACCAGAGGTCTTTTCCCTTTTGCCTGTGCCAGCCGAGGTGATCGTCGACCTGATATGGCGGCCGAGGGCCAGCAGGTTCGGGTGTGAAGCCGGCGCGTTCGGTGAAGGTCTCACGGAACCAATCCAGGCCGCGGTCTTCCAACAGGTATTTCATGCGCGCGTGCCGCCGGTTTTCGCGGTCGCCGAAGTCGCGTTGGATTGAGGCGATGGTCTCCAGAGCGGGAATCAGCTGTTCGGGGCTGACGCGCCCTAGGCGCTCCGCGAGGCGTGGGAATGTGGCCTTTTTGCCGTGATTGCTTCCGAGTCCGCCGCCGATGTTCAGGACAAAACTGGTGGGCGGCGCACTGGGTGAGCCTTCGACTTCGATGCCGACGTCATTGGTCAGCATATCGATGCAGTTGTCCTGTGCGCGGGCCAGGCCCATTTTGTATTTCCGCGGCATGTAGGTATTGCCGTAGAACGGTTCAGAGCGGTCGGGCTGCACGGTCTCGCCGAAGCGTTCACCGTCGCACCAGACTTCGAAATATCCGGTGGAATTGGGGAGAAACCGCAGGCTGAGTTCTTCGGCCAGGGCCTGCATGTTCCAGTTGTGTCCGGGCAGCAGGTCGTCGACGGGGCAGGCCATGACGTTTCGGCAGACATCGCCGCAGGCGCCGTAGGTGGTGATGGCCGCCTGATTGATCTCATGGATGAGCGGCTTGAGGTGTTCTTTGAGTACCCCGTGGAACTGGATGGTCTGCCGGGTGGTGACACGCAGGGTCTGATTGCCGTAGCGATCGCAGAAGCCGTCGAGGAGGAGGTACTGCTCAGCGGTCAATTTCCCCCCGGGCAGCCGGGTGCGGACCATGAATTGGTACTCTGGGTCGAGTCCCTGCTTTTTCCGTTCCAGCCTGGTGTCCCGATCGAGCTGAGCGTAAATCCCATGAAACTTCATGAGTTTTTCGGCCTCCTCGGGCACGGTCCCGGAGGATGGATCGACGATGGCCTCGGGAATGGCACCGACCAAGCCGTTGCTGTTCTCCTTGAGTGCCTCGAGGGGCGAGCGCTTATTTGAAGGGGATCCCATAGTTTTCTTAGCCGGACTGGGTTTGATGATAGCGATGATGCGGCCTCTATTCATAATAACGACTCAATGTGTCGATTATCTCCTGGATTTGCAACTGATTTTTGCCTCGACCCTTTTCATGCTGGCTCCGCACTTCTGCTTACAAGTTGGCAAATCAGCTCGATCGATCGAGGTTCAGCCTACCATGAAAGAATCATCTCTGCTTTGGAAAATCGCGGCTGTTGCCGAGCAGTCGGCGCGTGCTGCGGGGGCGGTTCACCGCCATGCTGCCGGCCGGCCGATCGAGGTCGTCCAGTACACCCACCGGGACACGAAACTCAAGGTCGATCAGGATGCCGAAGCGGTGGCTTTGGCCATCATTGAGAAGGCCTTTCCTGAGCACTCGATACTGAGTGAAGAGGCGGGAGATGCGGTCCTTGGCTCGACGGAATGGAACTGGATCGTGGATCCCCTGGATGGCACGGTCAACTTCTCACGTGGGCTGCCGCACTACTGTTCGAGCGTGGGTGTTCGGTACGGGGATGAGTTTGTGGTTGGTGTGATTTACGACGCGGTTCGCGACGAGCTGTTTTCCGCGGTGGCGGGGGAAGGCGCGTGGTTGAATGGAATGCCGATCCGAGTTTCGCAGACGGGGCATTTACGGGACGCGATCCTGACGGCGGGTGTGTTGAAGAACGAGGCGATGATTCCGGCCGGTGCGGCCTGGTTGCAAGAGGTCCTGATGACGGCGCGCAAGGTGCGGATGACCGGGTCGGCCGCCTTGGATCTGGCCTATGTCGCCTGTGGTCGGTTCGATGCCTACATCGATGCCGGTGTTCAACTTTGGGATTTGGCGGCCGGGGTGGTGATATTGCGGGAGGCCGGTGGTCGGATCGACATGGAGGAGGTGGATCACGGGATCCGCTTCAGTGCGACCAACGGGTTGATTGAGCTGCCGGCGCTGCCTTGGTGACCACGCCTTGGGCGTCGCAGGGGGGATGGACGGATTTCCTCGGTGGCGATCCCGGGGCACGCCACTCCTTGAACAGGAGTTTCCCTCGCGTTGAACAGCTGCCTCAGTTGTGTTTGGTTGCAGCTTGCGGGCGGTGAGTGGTACGCGGGGTTTTAGATTGTACTCGGGGTGCAGAGAGGACACTGATCGATGTTGTATCGGAGATTTGGGAAGACGGAATTACAGATCCCGGTCTTTACCTGTGGTGGGATGCGATTCCAGCACAGTTGGAAGGACCTGAATCGCGTTCCCAAGGCGAGTCAGGAGCGGCTCGAGGCGACGGTCCGGCGCGCGATCGACTTAGGGATCAATCACATCGAAACGGCTCGCGGATACGGATCCTCGGAGTACCAGTTGGGGCGGATCCTCTCGGATTACCCGCGTGAAGAGCTGATCGTCCAGACGAAGGTCGCGCCTGCTGCGACTGCGGACGAATTCGAGCGCATGTTGGAGCGTTCGCTCTCGCTGCTGAAGTTGGACTATGTCGACCTGATGAGTCTGCACGGGGTCAATTCCTGGCAGGTGCTGGATTGGAGCCTCGGGAAGGGCGGTTGCCTGGAGGTCGTGCGGCGATACATGGACCAAGGGGTCATCCGGCATGTGGGCTTCTCCACGCACGGACCGCTGGAATTGATCCTGCGTGCGATCGAGTCGGAGGAGTTCGAGTACGTCAACCTTCACTGGTACTACATCAACCAGCGCAACTGGCCGGCGATCGAGCGCGCGCGCGGTTTGGACATGGGCGTCTTTATCATTTCCCCGACGGACAAGGGTGGCCGGCTCTATGCCCCGCCGCCGGCCTTGGAAGCGGCGGTCGATCCGCTTTCGCCGATGCTCTTCAACGACCTGTTTTGTCTCTCCAGGCCGCAGGTCCATACCTTGAGTATCGGTGCGTCGAGGCCCTCCGATTTTGATGAACACGTCAAGGCGCTGCCCTATCTGGAGGGCGGACCCGAAGAGCTCACCTCAGTGGTCGCGGTGGGGGTGCGCCGGATGCGCCAAGGCATCTCCGATCGCCTCGGTGTGGATCGCTGCACCTTCTGCCATCAGTGTCTGCCCTGTCCGGAGGACGTGAACATTCCGGAGATACTCCGATTGCGCAATCTCGACGTCGCCTTTGAAATGCGTGCTTTCGGGCAGGATCGCTACAATCTCCTCGGCAACGGGGGGCATTGGGCCCCGGGCCAGAATGCGACGCACTGCAACGAGTGTGGGGATTGCCTGCCACGCTGTCCCGAGAACCTCGATATTGTCCGGCTCCTTCGGGATGCCCATGGCCGACTACACTCCCAGCCGAAGTTGCGCCTCAGCGAAAGCTGATGCCGCGGGTTCCAGCAACAGAGCTTTAGCCACAGAGGGCACAGAGTTCACAGAGAGATTCTTCCTTTTGCCATCGACGAGACGGCCCGCACTTCGGCAGGGGGCATACCAGATGGGAAAGGACTTGTTCCTCTGTGGCAGGAATTTTCTCACCAGAGGTCTTCCGAAAAGGTCCATGGCGAAGCAAGCTCGGGGATCGATTCCGATCCCGATTCCGACCCCGACGCCGATTCTTCTCTAAACCCTTCGTGGCTTCGTGCCTTCGTGTGAGACCCTCCCTGGCACACTCGCTTCGGTTGACCCGGATGCCTCACACGAAGCCACGAAGGCACGAAGCAGTGGGCACCGAGGCAGCACATAACTTTCCATTGATTGGCGGAATGGTCTGCGTCTGCCGGAGCGCGTCTTTTCGGACGGGCTTTAGCCACAGAGGGCACAGAGTTCACAGAGAGATTCTTCCTCTGTGTTCTCGGTGACCTCTGTGGCAGGAATTTTCTCACCAGAGGTCTTCCGAAAAGGTCCATGGCGAAG
>CALLYA010000190.1 GCA_937875495.1 uncultured Verrucomicrobiota bacterium | reverse complement strand
CCCCGTGGCCAGGTCGAAAACGCCACCGCGCCCTCTGCGGGAGGCTCTCCGGATCCGGATGGGAAAGCGGCTGTCTTTTCGGACGACCCCCTGCTTTAGGGGCCGTTGTGTTCGTGTGAAGGGGAGGAGGGTTCCTGTTTGATGAAGTGTGCAATGGCTCAGATCAATCCCACCGTGGGTGCTATGGAGGCCAATGTCCGTGTGATGCTGGAGTGGGCGGCGGCGGCTGCCGATCGGGGAGCGGATCTGATTGTGTTTCCCGAGCTCGCGATGACCGGGTATCCGCCGCAGGATCTCCTGGAGAAGCGTGATTTCATTGATCGCAATTTGAGCTGTCTCCAAGATCTGGCCCAGATTTCCCATCGCATAGCCGTCATTGTCGGGCACGTCGATCGCTCAGGCCTCACGGCCGGACGCGGCCTATACAACAGTGTCTCTTTGTTACGTGAGGGCAAGCGCGCCGCGACTGGGCATAAGATCCTGCTGCCGACGTATGATGTGTTCGATGAGGACCGATATTTCGATCCCGGCGAGCGCCCCTGCTGGGTCGAACTGTGCGGCGAGCGTCTGGGTTTAACGGTATGCGAGGACATTTGGAACCCCGACTTTTTGGGGCAGGAGAAGCGGTACCATCAGGACCCGGTTCGGGAGCTGGCACTCGAGCGTATCGATCGGTTGATCAACATCTCTGCGTCGCCCTATTGCCGTGGCCGTCCGTTCTCCCGTCTGGAGATGCTACAAGGGGTGGCGCGTCGGTACCAGCTGCCGATGATCTACGTCAATCAGGTTGGTGGCAACGACGAGTTGATCTTCGATGGGACGAGTGTGGCCCTTGACCAGGCGGGGAATGTACTGCGATTGGGCACCTCGTTCGAAGAGTGTTGCTGTGATATCGACACGCACGACTCCCGTTTGGAGGAGGAGTTCGGAGAGGCCGCAGGCCGCGAGATCGACGAGATGGAGGAGGTCTCGAAGGCGTTGGTCTTGGGGCTGCGGGACTACGCACGCAAGTGCGGGTTTACGGATGTAGTGCTCGGGTTGAGTGGGGGGATCGACTCGGCGGTGGTCTGTGCGCTGGCAGCGGAGGCCTTGGGCCCCGAGCATGTCTGGGGGATCGCGATGCCCTCCGAGTACTCGACGGGGCACAGCCTGGAAGATGCTGAAGCGCTCGCGCGGAACTTAGGCATCCGGTACGATGTCATCCCGATTCATCAGGGATTCAACGCCTTTCGTCAGATGTTGCGGCCGGTGTTCGAGGGCCGACCTGAGGACCTTGCCGAGGAGAATATCCAGGCGCGGGTGCGGGGGGTGATTCTGATGGGCGTCTCTAACAAGTTCGGGCGGCTGGTGTTGACCACTGGAAACAAGAGTGAGCTGGCGGTGGGGTACTGCACGCTATACGGGGATATGAGCGGCGGCCTGGCGGTGATCTCGGACCTCTTGAAGACGGAGGTCTATCGGCTTGCTCGATCCATCAACCGGGACCGCGAAATCATTCCCAATCGGGTCCTTACCAAGCCGCCTTCGGCGGAATTGCGTCCGGACCAGAAGGATGAGGACTCTTTACCTGCGTACGAGGTCCTCGATCCGATTCTGCGGGGTTATGTCGAGGAGTACCTGAGTCCGAGCGAGCTTATACGGTCCGGTTTCGACGAGGCGACGGTGCGGCGCGTGGTGGGATTGGTCGACCGGAACGAGTACAAGCGAAAGCAGGCAGCTCCCGGATTGCGTGTGACGAACAAGGCCTTCGGAATGGGCCGCCGGATTCCGATCGTGCAGCGGTTCGAGCCCAGATGAAAAAAAGAGCGTGTTACGGGGCAAGCCTCGTAACACGCTCCTTTCGTTTTGAACGAGTCAGCGTTGGTTCAGGATTCGATCTCTGTTACTTCCTCCAACTCGGCCTCGAGGTCAGCCTCGGTGGGGACGAAGGTTTCGTCGTCGAATCGGATTACCTGGAACTTGCGCATGAGGTAATCGTTCCACTCCGCGTAACGAGCGGCACGAATCTGCTGCCCAAGGATCATCTCCAACTGGTCCCGGCGCTCGGCGAGCATGGTGGGATCGGCGGGTTTGACGGCACTAACGGTCACGAAGTAGTAGCCTGGGAAGCCGCGAATGACCTCGCCGAACTCGCCCTCCTCCAGGCTCCCCATTTCCATGGCTGCCTGAGGGAATTGGCGCAACTGCTGAAAGGCATCCATCTGGGTGATATCGGAAAACTCGCGGACCGTGGCACCTGCTTCTTCCGCTTGCGCCTTGAGGGTGGCGGAATCCTTCGGGGCGGCTGCGGCAAGCTGGTCTTTCAGGATGTTGGCGAGTTCTTGGATCGCCTTATCGCGCATCTCCGACCGCACGGCGGAGGTCACGCGCCCATCCGCATCGGCTTCGACAAGGTCAGGCAGGTAGCTCTCCGTAGTCTCGGTAAGCTTCAGGATGTAGACGGCATCTTGTTCGGCGACCGGACCGCTGACAGGCGCGTCCTGGGTGAGTGTGAACGCGGTGGAACGGAACTCCGGGACGGCGCCCAAGTCGGCAATCAAGCCGTTGCGTCGGAAGAGTGGCGTGGTTTGGATTGGCAGATTGAACTGTGCTGCGGCCTCTTCGAAGGATAGGCCTTTTCCACCAGCGGCCCTGCCGGTGGTCGGGAACATCGAGTTGTAAAAGGATTCTGATGCCTCGTAGGCCTCTCTTCGCGCCAACAGCTGGCGAAGATCGTCCTCGACCTTCGGACGCGCGGCTTCGAAGGCGAGTTCCTTGCCTTCCTCGTCGACGTATTTCTCTGGATTGCGCTCGAAATAGTCTGTCAGTGCCGCCTCTGTAACGGAAACGGTATTCGTGTAAGCGGCGTACTGGATCGAAACGTATGCCACGCTGCGCTGGTCCGGCACCCGGAAGTCTTCCTGATTGGACTCAAAGTACTCGGCGACCTGTTCTTCGGTCGGCTCTAGGTCAGCGTCATCAGGGGGTGTCGTGACCTGGAAGATTTGGAGGTCATACGCCTGAAAGAGCTCGTCATGGAGTTGCTCAATCTCGGACTCGGTCACATTGGCTCCCTGAAGGACCATCTTTTCGAGCAGCGCGATGGTGAGGTCATCCTGGAAAACCCGTTCGAAGTCGGTCTGGCTGATGCGCAGGGTTTGGGTGATCCGCTGGACGAAGTTTTGGTAGGTATTGTAATCGAACTGCCCTGAGGGCCCCTGCAGGAAGGGCATTTCTTTGATCTGTTGGTCAACGAGGGCGGGCGAGGCTTGCAGACCGAGGGCCTTGGCCTGGCGTAAGGAGACCATTCGATTCCATGCCTGGCGTTTCAGGGCATCTTCGTCGCCTCGAGTGTCTCCGCTGTTCAGGAAATTCCGAAGAGTCCCCGGCAGATACGCTTGATAGAAGTCCTGTGGAAGCACTGGTTTACCCATGATGGTTCCCCGTGGTTCTTCCGTTTCACGATTGACTCCCGTGGTTCCCCAGAACACGAAAGGCAAAACGATCATGACTCCAATGATGGCGAAAAAGAGACGCCCGTGCTTGTGGAGCAGTTTTTGTGCAGCGATGAACATAACCTGTGGCTCCTTTGAGGCCCGATCTGTCTGGAAAAGGTGTTGAAGGCGGCATACTAGCCGAACCGCCCCCCCTGGTCAATCGGCCATTCTCGCGATTTCGATTTCCGATTCAACCTGAGAACATGGACCCTTCTGGTCAGATTTCGAGGGCGGGTGGGAGATATTTTCCAAATGGTGACCTTGGGGAAGGGGGATGGGCAATGCCGCGGAGACGTGGAGAGTGGGTAGTTCGTAGTGCGAGGCCGTCCAAAAACCGTGTGTTGGGTCACAGCGAAAGTTCGCCGGGGCCGGATGGGGAGACTGATTGGAGGGTATCCGAAAAGGTCGCCGCTCCTTCTTGTGGCTCCTCCAGGCAATGGTTGTCGATCAGTCCGATCTAGCTTCGCCATGGACCTTT
>CALLYA010000189.1 GCA_937875495.1 uncultured Verrucomicrobiota bacterium | reverse complement strand
GCGCGGGGGCCTCAGCCCCACGCGCCGCAGCACGCGAAGTCGTGCTGCGAGATGGCGCTCCCAGGGGGCCGGGCCTCCGGCTTCGCCAGTAACCCGCATCAAAACGGTGCTGCAATTACGACTCAAATACCTTGCACTACCCACAGCCCAAAACCATCAACTTCTTCTCATCTGCAGGCTCAAAGTCCTCAATCACATTGCCCCTGCTCCACCCACAGCGGACCTCTGACCTCGTCCGGGGCCACCAGGCCCCGGACAGCAGCACGCGTAGCCGTGCTGCGGACCTCCGACCTCGCCTGATGCCCTCCAGGGGCATCAGGCTCCCGGCCGAAGGCCGGGAATAAAGAGGCTCAGTTGCGGAAATGCAGCGATCAATAACAGTGCGATCAACATGGCGATCAGCAGTGGAAGCACCGCACGGATGACCCGCGTCAGTGGTTCGCCCGTCACGCCGGAGGCGACGAAGAGGTTCACACCGATCGGTGGTGTGACCTGGCCCAGGGCCAGGTTCACGGTTGTGACGATCCCGAAATGCACCGGATCGATCCCAGCCGCGCGTACCGCCGGCATCAAGAGCGGAATGAAGACATAGAAGACTGATATCGCATCCATGAAACAGCCGGCCAACAGAATCACAGCGTTCGCCAGCAACAGGATCACCCAGGGATGGTCCGCCATGCCACCCAGGCCGGCAGCCACCTGCTGGGCCATCCCCTGCGTCGTGATCACCCATGAGAAGAGTGAGGCCGTCGCGACAATCGCCATCACGCCCGCGCTCGTCCGAACCGATTCGGTCAGGATCCGGCTCAGGATGTTCCAGGTCAGGTCACGATAGACCCAGCCGCCCACGAAGAGCGCGTACCCCACCGCGACCGCAGCCGATTCCGTCGGCGTAAAGATCCCACTGTAGATCCCGCCCAGGATGATCAGTGGAAACCCGGCCCCCCAAGCCGCCGGCACCCACCGAAATCGTTCGCCCGCAGACGCATCCACCGCCTCGACCGCCGCATCAGCGACACTCAAATCAGTTCCCGCGTTCGCCAATGCCGCCGCATTAAAATCGTGCCTGCGCAGCGTGAACCATGCGCCCACACCAAGGCAGCCGCCCACGATGGCACCGGGAATGATCCCCGCCAGGAACAGTGCGGAGATATCGGTTTGAGCAACAACACCGTATATGATCAGGGCGATCGAGGGCGGAACAATGATCCCAATCCCCCCGCAGGCCGCCGCCAACGCTGCGATAAAGGCAGGTGGGAACCCCTTCTCCCGCATCGGCCGTTGCATCAGACTCCCCAAAACCGCCACGTCCGCAGGTCCGCTTCCGCTGATCCCCGCCAGGAAAATGCTCCCGATGATCATCACATAGGCCAGGCCACCACGCCTCCGACCGATCAACCGGCCCGAGGCAAGGACCAATTCCCGGCTCACGCGCGACACCGCCAAGAGCCCCCCGGCCAGGATGAAGAGCGGGATCGGCAGGAGCGTGAACGATTGGACCGCGCTCAGCAGCAGCTGCGGCAACAGGTCCATCGGCGCCAATTGAAACAACATCATCGTCCCCACCGCCGCGAATCCCAACGAAGCAGCAATCGGACAACCAAGGATCAGCAATGAGATGAAACTGCCGAAAAGGCAATAGAGCGCAGGAGTCATTGAGGAGAACTCCTCTTTTGTTCATCAATCGCGGCTTGACCCGCATCTGCGGCGGCTCCGGCTCCGCCACGGGCGGGAAGACCCAACCCAAGACACGCAAACAACGCCAGCGCCGCACCGACCGGCAATGCCAGCATCACCCACCAAGCCGGATACCCGACCGCCGTCATCTCCCCGCGCGCCATGGACGCACGCGTCGCCTGCAGCCCCGCAATCACAATCATCAGGAGCAGTCCCGCGGAAACCACCGTCGTTGCCATCGCCAACACCCCCGCCACACGCCTGGGCATCCGCGCGACCACCACATCGGTCGATAAATGTCCCCCTGCACGCACCGCCTCCGCAACCCCCAGGGCAGTCAGCCAAACAAAAAGATCCGGGGTCAGCTCCTCCAGGCGCGGGATCGGCCGGCCGAATGCTCGTCCGACGATGCCCACAAGAATGATCCCCGTGATCGACAAGATACAAACCGCCCCCACAGCCCGAATGCCTTTGTCGATCCCATCCAGTACAAAGCCCAACTTGTTCCTCATAGCACATCACACCCTGACCGCCGCTCGACCAAACCAAAACCAAGCATCACTGCACCGGAGCGGTCGTGCTCCCGAGCACCTGATCAACCAGGTCGTCGCCGATGACCGCGCGTGCCTTGTCCCATACCGGCGCCATCTCCGCCCGAAAGGCGGCACGCTCCTCAAGCGTCAGCCGCTGTACCTCCATACCCCGCGCCTCCAGCTTCCCTGGTAAATCAGCCTCCTCAGCGGCGACGTACTCCCGCTGCCACACCATTGCCTCCCGCGCCGACTCCTCCAGGATCTTCTGCTGTTCGGGTGTGAACCGCGCCCATCGCTTGGCGCCCACGCAGAGGAAGATCGGGTCGTACACGTAATTCCAGAGGGTCAGGTGCTTCTGCGCCTCGTCCAAACGACTCGTGTCGATGATCGAAAGCGGGTTCTCCTGCCCGTCCACCGTCCCCTGGCGTAAGGCCGTAAAGACCTCACCGAAATTCATTGTCTGAGGCGCTGCGCCCAGCGCGCGGAACGTGTCCAGAAAGAGCGGACTCCCAGCCACGCGAATCCGGAGCCCGGCAAGATCCGCCGGCCTGGAAACCGGCATCTTGGAATTCGTCAATTGACGAAAACCGTTGTCGCCTGCGGCTAGGATGTGGACGTCCTTGGCCGCCATCCACTCGGTCGCAGCCGCCCAGAGCGGACCGTCCAGAGCGGCATGCGCCTCTGCATAGTCGGCGAATGCCCATGGCAGATTGAAGACGTCAAACCGCCGGTCCAGGAAGAGCGCCAGGATGATCGACGACTCGAACGTGAGGTCGATCGCGCCCGACTGCATCAGGTTCAGCTCCGCCTGCTGGTTGCGGTTGGCGAGTTGGGACTGCGGATAGACCTCCACCCGCATCGCGCCGTCGCTCTTCTCGGCCACCAGCTCGGCAAACTTGTGGGCTCCAAGGTCCCATGCCGACTCGGGTGCGGTGATGTGACTGAACTTCAGGACTTGTGTGCCGTCGCCGCTTCCACAGCCGACCATCAAAAAACCGGCCGACAGCAGACCCACCCCAACGCATACCCAATTGAGCAAAGAATCGAATCGCATGATCATCTTCCGTTCGTCCATCAACCGTTCATAGGGTGCCGCATGGGCAGTCGGAGAAACCTTCCGTATATTCCATGTCGATACACGCGAAAACCGGTTCGATCAATGACCCGTGGGCCTCTAATCTACTTGAGAAACCGCCCGTCCAGTCATGATCGATTCGATTTCGACTCAAATAAACTCCAGTCAGAAGAAGCCCATTTCTATTCCACCACAGATTAGCGGAAAGTACCACAGCTCAACACTGATTGAGACCTCCACCGATGCCTTCGCCCTGTGGACAATGGGTTGCCGCCGGTCCCGATCTGATCAGAAGCAGGTCTGACCGGGGGCAAGCTTCCTGCCATGACACAGCCCGATGGGATTCAGCCCACTTGGTAGACCTGCCCGTCCGAAAGCCCAATGGGGCCACAACGGAAGACCTCCGGGTCCGGATGGGGAGAACTCCCGCAGAGGGCGCAGGTACGAGTACGAGTAGGAGTAGGAGTAGGAGTAGGAGTAGGAGTAGGGGCATTGGTACGAGGAAGACGAGGGCTGCTGATACGTGATATCTAAAAAAAGCCCTGGAAAATGTAGGAGACAGAGCATGGAACCTACCATCCCAATAGGCAGGTCGAAAACGCCACCGCGCCCTCTGCGGGAGGCTTTCCGGATCCGGATGGGGAGGTATCCCGCAGAGATCGCAGAGG
>CALLYA010000188.1 GCA_937875495.1 uncultured Verrucomicrobiota bacterium | reverse complement strand
GGAATGCGTGCTCGTTTCATTTGCCACAGAGGGCACAGAGTTCACAGAGAGATTCGGAGAGTGGGGAATGCCGAAACGTTGGAGCTGGTTTTGCACCAGGCTTGGTCAGTAGGAAATGGATAGGCCCAGATTCTCCAAATAATGGATTGGATCATGGCTTTGGCCATACCCACTCCCATGGCCAAGTCGATAACGCACCGCGTCCTCTGCGTCCTCAGCGGGAGGCTGTCCGGATGGGGTTGGGGAGGACTCGCGCAGAGGCGCAGAGGGGTTTGGCCGTGGGTGGATTTAATGAAGTGGTTGGAAATACGGTGGTTGAAGGGTATTGTGTGGCCGAAGGCATGAAGAGATATTCTTGCGCCCAGATTACGAAAAGCGTAATGTGGTCGCAAATACAATGCAGACACTGACAGAACATGTATTGAAGCTGGCACCGCCGGGCGGGCTTTTTGATGAAACGGTTGTTGCAAACCTGTTTCCGGACAGCAGCACGGGCGCACGCGCCTTGTTGGTGCATCGGGCCAGCCAAGCGGGCGAGATCCTGCGCCTGAAGCCGGGGCTCTTTGTGCTGGCTGCGCCGTACCGGAAGACCGATCCGCATCCGTTTGTGCTGGCCGCCAGCCTGCACGCGCCGTCCCATGTCAGCCTGGAGTCCGCCCTGGCGCATCACGGGCTGATTCCCGAGGCGGTCTATCAGGTCGGTAGCGTGACGGTTGCACGCAGCCGGGAGTTCGCTACCCCGCTCGGGGTGTTCAGCTTCAGGCGGGTGCCGGTGCTTTCACCGCGTGCGGGTGTGGAAGCTTTGGAGGTTGCCCGAAACACCTGGGCATTCATCGCCAGCCCCCTTCGAGCGATTGCCGATTTGATCTATCTCAACAAGTCCATCACCTGGAAGGGGAACGGCATGGGCTACCTGACCGACTCGCTGCGTATCGAGGGGGAGGACCTGGACGCACTTTCGTTCGAGGGACTGGAAGAGATTCTGAACAGTTTCCGCAGTCGCCGGGTGCGAGCCTATCTCGAAGGACTGAAAGGAGCATTCGGCCATGCTGGATAAGGTGTTGAGCGCGAAATTGCGCGAATACGGGCCGGAGAACGTGATCGAACGGGACAACGTCCTGCAGGAGTTGATACAGCATTATGTGCTGGCCAGCCTTTCGCGCGCGGGCCTGTTTGCAGAAGCCATCTTTCACGGTGGCACCTGCCTGCGGATCGTTAACGGAATGAACCGGTTTTCGGAGGATCTGGATTTCCTGTTGAAGCGCCCCGATCCGGGTTTCCGCTGGCAGGGCTATCTGGAGGCCGTCCGGAAGGACTGCGCCCAAGAGGACATAGCCCTGGAGGTGCAGGACAAGGCCGAGTCCTCATCGGCAGTCCGGAAGGCCTTTCTGAAAACCGATTCTATCGAGAAGCTGCTGACGTTGGACTTGCCTTTCGAGCGCCATCACGCCCGCAAACTCCGCATTAAGCTGGAGATCGACACCAACCCGCCGGCCGGCTCGGTCTTCACAACCAGCTACATCACCTTTCCCGTGACGGCGCCCCTGACAACTCAGACACTTGAATCAAGTTTCGCCTTGAAGCTGCATGCCTTGCTTTGCCGTTCCTACGTCAAGGGCCGCGACTGGTACGATTTCGTGTGGTATGTGGGCCGCAAGGTGAGCCCGGAACTTGCCTTGTTGCAGCATGCGATTGAACAGCACGGGCCCTGGGCGGGCAAGCCGATGAGCGTGACATGGCTGTGGCTGATCGAAAACTTACGGACAGTCATCGAACGCATCGACTGGGCCGTGGCCCGGCAGGATGTGCAACGGTTCCTCCCGTTGCGCGAACAGGAAGGGCTCAAATTGTGGGATGTTTCGTTCTTCCTCCACCATTTGAGCAAATTGGAGGGACTCGCCCCATGAAAGCCATCCGCATCATCATCGCCTTCCCCGGCGACGTGTCCGTCGAGCGCTGCAATGCACGCAAGGTCCTCGGGGGCTTGCAGAAGCGCTACGCCGACCGACCTGATTGAGGCAGTGGAGTGAGTGCTCAGGAGGACTCGCGCAGAGGCGCTGAGGCGCAGAGGGGGGAGAGATTCGGAGAGTGGGGAATGCCGAAACGTTGGAGCTGGTTTTGCAACTGCCTTTGTCAGTGGAAAATGGATAGGCCCAGATTCTCCAAATAGTGGTTTGGATCATGGCTTTGGCCATACCCACTCCCATGGCCAGGTCGAAAACGCCCCCGCGTCCCCTGCGGCCTCTGCGGGAGGCTGTCCGGATGGGGTTGGGGAGGACTCGCGCAGAGGCGCAGAGGGGTTTGGCTGTGGGCGGATTTAATGAAGTGGTTGGAAATGCGATGGTTGAAGGGTATTTTGTTACTTACTTTTTGGACAGGGGGGCGGTTAGGGTTTGGATGAGGAAGGCGTCGAAGGCTTTGCGGTCTTTCCAGCCGAGTTGGCAGCGGACCTCTTTGCCGTCTGGAGTGATGCGGGTATGGCCTGCGTCATCGACGATGAGGCGCCTGGGCTCAATGCGGGCGAATTCCTCTGAATAGGCGAGGTAGACTGCGGCGGTGTCGTACAGGATGCTGCTGGCGTCCTTGGGCTGATGCTTTCGGTGGTCCCACAGGTCGTAGTTCTCGATGACGAGCTTGGCGAGGGGGTGAGTGGATGCGGTCACTGCGGCGAAGGAATCACCGCGGAGCACCAGCTCCTCGGACGCGTCGAGCGGGGACGTGGTGATTGTCCAGGGTGCGGCGACCATCGCCTGCCAAGAGGGTGCGTCGGCGCGTACATTCCAGTCGGCCGGCGGGGTGCCGCCGTTCTCGAAGCCTTTGTAGATGCGGCCGCCGGTGCATACGATGCGGGCCTTGGCCGCGATGGTCGGGTCACGGCGGAGGGCTTCCTTGATGTTGGGAACGGGGCCGATCGTGATGACGGTCATGATGCCCGGCTGCGCATGGATGGCGTCGATCAAGGCTGCCACGCCGTCGGCGTGGACCTTGCCTGGATACTTTTCCAGGTCGAAATCGCCGACCCAGCGGGTCTGGTTGTGCGGATCGTTGGCGGTTTTGATCCCGGTGCCGATGGGGACGTCGGTGCGGCCGAGGCGTTGGAGGATTTTGGCTACGAGGCGGGTGCGCTCCGGCGTGTTGCCGTAGTCGGTGACGACGAGCTTGAGATCCAATTGTGGCATGCCAAGAAGCATCACCAGTGCCCAGGTGTCATCGATGTCATCGCCGATGTCAGTGTCCAGGATGACGGGGATGGGAGCCGCGTGGATGGTGGCGGCCACGAGACAGAAGGCGGCCAGCAGGGCGAGGTGAAGGCTGGAATTGACCGTGGTTTTGGTTTCAGACTTGAACGCTGCGTGTCCCATGCTGATCCCTCCTTGGTGAGCAATGGCGCGGATTCTTTGATCGGCGTTGTGGTCGATGTCTCCCGGCGGAATTCATGCTGCTACAGCCGGAGATCGGATTCAACACCTTTCGCTCCGCAAGGGCTAAAAGGCGGCCGAGCCAATGGAAAGAGGAACCACAGATGGACACAAATGGACACAGATGGAGGAGTAAGAATATTTTTTTTGTGAATCTTTGTGGATCTGTGGTTCTCTTCATGGATCCGGGGGGGGCTAGGTCTGCACCTTGTATTTCAAGGAGTACAAGTCTCTCCGGTACCAGATGCGGCCGTCGTTTGTCGGCGACTTCGATTTGTGATGAGGAGCCACAGATGGATACAGATGCGCACAGATTTTTGTTCAAGGAGGAAACGCACCAGATCATTGGTTGCGCGATGGAGGTGTTGAATACGCTGGGGCATGGTTTGTTGGAGAAACCATACGAAAATGCCCTCTGTGTTGAGTTCGGTCTACGCGGCATTGTGTTTTCTCAACAGCCAAAGTTCCAGGTGCTCTATAAGACGGTCAAGGTTGGGGAATACATCCCGGATCTGATCGTTTTCGACAAGATTGTGGTCGATACGAAGACCATTGATTGGATCTCCGACCATGAAAAAGGCCAAGTCCTTAATTATTTGAAGATCACAGGCTTTCGAGTGGGGCTAATTCTGAATTTTAAGTATGCGAAGCTACAATGGGAGCGGCTTGCTCTATGAATTTTAGCTGTGGTTGATGGGAAAGGAGAACCACAGATGGACACGGATGGACACAGATTTTTTGAGCGATTTTGAACGCGCTTTTGGGGCATGGTCTGCTGGGGGAAGGCATACGAAAATGCCATTTGCTGCATAAGAGGGTCAAGTTTGGTGGAAATTCCATCTGTGTTTATCTGTGTGAATCTGTGGTTGATGGGAAAGGAAGACCACAGATGGGCGCAAACTGGGGGAAAGAAAAACCTATCGTTCAAGCGCGAAAGGCGGTAAGGTTAACAAAAGAGCATTTGCGGCAAGGAAGAACGAAAGAAAGAAGGGAAGCTACAATGGATTTACAGCAAACAATCGTATTCTTGGTGATCGGTGGCGTTGCGGGTTGGTTGGCGGGTCTGATTCTGAAGGGTGGCGGCTTCGGGATCTTGGGCAATATCATTGTGGGGATTCTGGGTGCCGTGGTTGGCGGGTGGTTGTTCAGGGCGTTCAATATATCCGTCGGTGGGGATTGGCTGGGTCCGATCGTCATGTCCACGGTCGGTGCGGTGGTGCTGCTGTTTGTGATCGGCCTGATTCGCCCTGCGAAATGAGTCCGCTCGCCTGAGCCAATAGAGTTCTGAGGAGAGCACGGAGGGGGGACGCCATGACCTTTGAGACGTATAGGTATCTGGTCTATTCCGACCTGTACCGGATCACGGGTCGGGCGACCTTTTCTTTGCTGATCCGGCAGCTCATGTTCGGGGAGGGGTTCAAGTACGTCTTCTGGATGCGGACCTGCCGGTACGCGCGATCGGGCATGTTCAGGCGGTGGTTGGTTTACCCATGGGCCAAGCTGGTGCTCATGCGGCTGAGGTATCGAATGGGTATTTCGATTCCGATTGAGACGAGCATCGGCAGTGGGTTCTACATCGGGCACTTCGGCGGGATCGTGGTGAATGGGGAGTGCGAGATTGGGAAGAACTGCAACATCTCGCATGGTGTGACCCTGGGTCAGGCCAATCGCGGGCGGAGCAAGGGATGTCCGGTGATTGGTGACAATGTGTACATCGGCCCCGGAGCCAAGGTGATTGGCGCGGTGCGGGTGGGGAGGAATGTTGCCATCGGTGCGAACAGCGTGGTGACCTCGAATGTGCTCGATAATTCGGTCGTCGTGGGTATCCCGGCCAAGGTGATTTCGCAGGATGGCTCGTCTGGCTATATTGATAGGACAGACTACGAGTAGGGACGCGGAGACGGGGCGGCTTTCCAGACGCGGGTTGGTTGGGAAAGGCACGAAGACGCGAAGGTCGGAATTTGGCCTCGGTCATCGGGACATGGATGGACTCAGCAACCCTCCCAATAGGATTGGATCAGGGCATTGGCTTTCCACCACATCCCCAGCCAGGCCGAAAATGCCTTTGCGCCTCTGCGCGAGGCTTTCCGGGGCCGGATGGGAAGGTCTCCCGCTGAGATCGCAGGGGGCGCAGAGGGGGAATAGGGAGGATGGGGATTGTTGAAAAGTCGAAGCTGTAATTGCAACTGAGTTGTTCAGTGGGTAGCGAGGAACCCCAGAACCTCCCCAAATGATTCCCAGTCAACAGGCCATTGAACCTAAACACTCCCATGGCCTAGTTAAAAACCCCTTTGGGCTTCTGCGGGAGAGCGCGCACATTTCGATTTGATCTTTTCACCCCAACCCAAAGCAGATTACGCCATGAGCCGATTCGGACCTGACCCTCAAGCCTTCTTTGAAGCCGTCTATCGTAAGCCTGCACCGTGGGATATCGGCGGTCCCCAACCCGCCATGGTCAAGTTGCTGGTCGAGCATCCTCCTGAAGCTCCGGTGTTGGATGTGGGATGTGGAACCGGCGATCTGGCGATTCACATTGCCGAGAGCGGAGTCAAGGCATTGGGCGTTGACTTTGTTCAGGAAGCAATCGACAAGGCGCGTGCCAAGGCGAGGCTCTTGCCGCCGGAGATCGCCAACCTTGTCGACTTCCGTGTTACCGATGTATTTGACGCAGAGTCTTTGAACCAATCCTTCGGAGGGATCATCGACTCTGGCTTACTTCATCTGCTCGATCCGGATCAAAGTGACGCGTTCATCGAGCGCCTCGCCTCGCTGCTGCGTCCAGGCGGGAGGCTCTATCTTCACGAGTTCGCGGTGACGTTCCCCATTCCGAATGTCCCCCGGGCGGTCGTGGAGGAAGAGATCATTGAGCGCTTCGCCTCGGCGTGCGGTTGGCGGATCTTGACGCTTCGGACAGAACAGTTCTTGAGTCGGTTCGCCCCGGTGGCAGCAACGGTCGCATGCGTCGAGCGGGTGTAGGGAGAGATCGGGCTTTTGTTGGTGTCCTTTGTACGATCGATTGGGCCAGGGCGTTTTTTCTTGGTAGTGATGATCGATAGGCCTATAGGATTGGCTGTTTTTCATGTGGAAAGGACCTAACGCGATGAACACCTGTGTAGTCTTGGGTTGGACGACGGGGATGACCGGTGCGCTTATTGGGCTGGCCGGTGGGATTGTTGGCACCTATTTCGGGATCGTAAAGACCAACGGTCCGCGTGAGCGCTCGTTCATGATCAAGTCATCGGTTGTGGGCTGGGTGGGGATCCTGGCTTTTGTTGGGTTGCAGTTGGTTCTGTCGCATCCGTATCGGCTGCTCCTTTGGATTCCCTATCTCATTTTACTCCCGGTAGGTATCGTCTATGCCAATCGGCGGCAGGATGAGATCATGCGTGAGGAGTCTGGGTTGGGGGCGGGAAAGGTGGATTAGATGAAGAGTGTGAGTGCAGCCATCGTGGTGTTGGCAGGGTGCATCCTGATTGCGGTCGGCTCGCTGGTGCGGCATGTGGACACGCAGCTGTTCTGTCAGGTGGTCGGGTGTGGTGTCGGTGCGTTGGGGCTATGGAAATGGTTTGAGGCGTTCCATCGCGAATGAGTTGGGGGCGTGCGAATAATGGCGTGTGGGGAGGGGAATCCGGCACGGGTGCTTCGGCGGCTTGCGCAGGAGTGACAGGCACTGGGGTGAGGGAGGATGTGTTCATGGTCCAAGACGGTGTGAAGCGGTGTGATTGGTCGACGGGTGATCCGGTGTACATCGACTATCACGATTCTGAGTGGGGTGTGCCTGTCCATGACGACCGGCTGCTGTTTGAGTTTCTGATTCTGGAGGGGGCGCAGGCGGGGCTGAGCTGGTTGACGATCTTGAAGAAGCGCGACAACTACCGGCGGGCGATGGAGCACTTCGACATGGATCGGATTGCGCGGTACACCGAGGCGGATGTGGTCCGGTTGCTGGGCGATCCGGGGATTGTGCGCAACCGGCTCAAGCTGGAATCGGTGATCAAGAACGCGCGCGGTGCGCTCGCGATCCGGGAGGAGTTCGGCCCTCTGGACGCTTTTCTCTGGCGGTATGTGGATGGAGTGCCCATACAGAACGCATGGAAATCGGTGAGGGAGGTCCCACCGAAGACGGACCTTTCGGATGCCATGAGCAAGGATCTCAAGAAGCGCGGTTTCAACTTCGTCGGCTCCACAATCTGCTATGCCTTCATGCAGGCGGTTGGCATGGTGAACGACCACACGACCGACTGTTTCCGGTATGCGGAGGTGGGGCGCGGGTGATGGCGTGCAGAGGGGAACGGGGAGAATCATGCGACGATTTTTAGCGATCGGGATGTGGTGTCTGTGGGCGTTCGCGGCCATGGGCAGCGTGGTGACACGGTTGGTGCTGGTCGATGCGCAGAGTGATCGGGATATCCGGCCGCTGGAGGAGGGCGCCACGATAGACCTGGATGCGGAGCGTGGTGGGGTCAGCCTGCGTGCGGAGGTATCGGGGGATGTCGGGAGTGTCCGCTTCCTTGTGGATGACCGGGTGGTGCAGACCGAGAGCACGCCACCGTATGCGATTGCTGGCGATCAGACGGGTGATTATGCGGTGTGGTCGGTACAGCCGGGGCGGCATCGTGTGAGGGCGGTTCCGTATGCGGGCTCAAGTGGCGGTGGGACTGCCGGCGAGCCGCTGGAGATCGGCATCACAGTGGTCGGCGCGGCGGTTTCCGAAGGCGCGGGTGCGAGTCGTGCGGGAGTGGTGGCGCTCGAGGCGGTGCCGGCAGCGGTTACGATGGAGCCGGGGACGATCGAGCTGAGTGGTGAGTTAAAGAAGTGGCACACGGTGACGCTGGCTATGGGGGGACCTGCCTCCAGTGAAACATCGGAGCCGAATCCGTTCCTGGACTTGTGCCTGCGGGTTGTGTTTCGAAACGGGGATCGGGTGCGGGTGGTTCCTGGGTATTATGCCGCGGATGGGAACGCGGCAGAATCGGGTGCTGCGGCGGGGAATGTCTGGACGGCGCATTTTTGTCCGGACGCGGAGGGCGACTGGAGCTGGACGGTATCATTTCGTCAGGGCGCACAGGTTGCGGTTGCGGACGATCCCGCAGCTGGTGCGCCGGTGGTGGGACTGGATGGGCTGAGTGGCACGTTCTCGATCGGTCCGACCGATAAGGCGGGCCGTGACCATCGCGGGAAGGGGATGCTGCGTTATGTGGGGCAGCGGTACCTACAATTTGCGGAGACGGGCGAGTGGTTTTTGAAGTGTGGCGCGGACGCGCCGGAGAATTTCCTGGCGTACGCTGATTTTGACAACACGCCTGATCATGGCGGCCGGCGAAAGTCGTGGGCGGCGCATGCAGCCGACTGGCGCGCGGGCGATCCGACCTGGCGCGGGGGCCGGGGCAAGGGGATGATCGGCGCTTTGAACTATCTGGCTGCGGAGGGGTTGAACGCCTTTTCCTTCATCCCGATGAACCTATCCGGGGATGACGGCAATGTGTTCCCGTATGTGACGGAGCGGGGGCCGTACGACCGGTTTGACTGTTCCAAGCTGGCGCAGTGGGAGGTTGTGTTTCGGCATGCGGATCGGCTGGGGCTCTATCTCCATTTCAAGACGCAGGAGACCGAGAACGAGCTGCTGCTGGACAACGGCGACCTGGGTAAGGACCGGCGGATGTACTATCGTGAGTTGATCGCCCGGTTTTCGCATCACCTGGCCTTGAACTGGAACCTGGGCGAGGAGATCGACAACGCAACGACCGCCCAGAAGAAGTCATGGGCCCGGTATTTCCATGAGACCGATCCGTACCAGCATCACATTGTCATTCACAACGGCGCGAATCATTACGATCTTTTGGGACCCGAATCAGCGCTGACTGGGTTCTCGTTGCAGACGGATCGGACGGATTTCGGGAATGTGCATCGGCAGACGCTCAATTACATCCGGCGATCGACCGCGGCGGGCAAGACGTGGGTGGTGGCCTGCGACGAGCCCGGCGATGCGACGCACGCGTTGCGGCCGGATGCGGACGCCGGCGATTCGCATGAGGACGGGCGCAAGAACGGGCTGTGGGGGAATGTCATGGCCGGGGGCGCGGGCTTGGAGTGGTATTTCGGGTATGCGCATGCGCACTCGGACCTGACGTGTGAGGATTTCCGCAGCCGTGACCGCTGGTGGGATTACTGCCGGTATATGCTGGCCTTTTTCGACGAGAACGCGGTGCCGTTTTGGGCGATGGAGTCGCATGACGAGCTGACGAGCGTCGAGGCCGACTACTGCTTTGCCAAGCCCGGTGAGGTTTATGTCGTCTATGAAAAATCCGGCGGGCCCGTGGCGCTCGATTTGCGTGGGGTCGAGGGGCTGTTTGAGGTGATGTGGTATGACCCGCGCAATGGCGGGCCGCTCCAGGCGGGCACGGTCCGCGAGATCGCCGGCGGCGGAATGCGCGATCTGGGCAGCGCGCCGGGGGCACAGGATGCTGACTGGGTGATTCTGGTGAGGTGATTCTGGTGGCTGGCGGGGGGATGCCCATCCGGATCCGGGGAGGTCTCGAGCAGAGGCGCAGAGGCGCGGTGGCCCTGAGGCCGGCGGGCGTGGGAAGGAGCGGGTGTCACTGATGAGCGGGACGATGTTTGAGGCCTTGGAGCGGATCTATGAGCGGCCTGAGCCTTTTTCGGCCTACACGGCGGCGGAGCTCTGGACAGATGAGTACGTCTCGGCGCGGATGCTCGAGTATCACCTGGACCCGGCGGTCGATATAGCGTCGCGCCGGGTGGAATTCATCGACCGGTCGGTCAACTGGATCGCGGACAGGTTCGGGGTCTGCCAAGGGTTCAGGATTGCGGATTTCGGCTGCGGTCCCGGCTTGTACGCGGTGCGCCTGGCGCGTCGGGGTGCGGATGTGACTGGGATTGATTTTTCGGGCAGGTCCATTGCCTATGCCCGGGCGACAGCCGAGCGGGAGAGATCGACCGCCTGCTTTATCGAGCAGGATTATCTCGAGTTTGAAACGGCAAAGCGGTTTGACCTGGTGCTGCTGATCTATTGCGACTTCTGCGTGCTGAGTCCGACTCAAAGGGCGGGGCTTTTACGCCGGTTCCGCAGGGTGCTCAAACCGGGTGGGCATGTCCTATTGGATGTCTACTCGCTCCCAGCGTTTCAGCGGCGGGAGGAGGATGCTCGTGTCACGCTTTATTCGCGGGGTGGGTTCTGGGCGCCCGGCCGATATTACGAATTCCTGAACAGGTTCAAATACGAAGAGGCGAGGGTTGCACTGGACCAGTACACGATCGTAGAAGCGGACCGTGTCAGGCGTATCTACAACTGGTTTCAGCACTTTGCCGCATCGGATCTGGAGCGTGAGTTTACCGCAGCGGGCTATTCGATCGAGGGGTTTCATTCAGATGTTGCTGGGGGGGACTATGCTCCCGGGGCGGTGGAGTTTGCGGTGGTTGCCCGCACCGGTGGTGAATGATTGGGCGTACTGAACATGCCCTTTGCATCCGGATCCGGAGGTCTCGCGCAGAGGCGCTGAGGTTGGAGTCAATTGTAGGGCAGGTCCAGAAACGTACACGTACACAGCGAAGCGGTACACGTTCCCGTACACGAGGATGCTAATGAAACTCGATCACGAGAAGTTGGATGTATACCGGGTAGCCCTGAACTTCGCAGCGTGGGCTTACACGGTGTGCCGGACCTTGAAGGGGCTGGATCGGCCGACGCGAGACCAACTCGTCCGGGCGTCTCAGTCCATTGCTCTGAACATTGCCGAAGGCTGCGGCAAGATTCCGGCGGCGGAGCGGGGGCGATTTCTTCAGATTGCCTGCGGTTCGGCGCGGGAATGTGGCGCGATTCTGGACATTCTCGAGCGGTGCGGAACACTCGACAGTGAAGCCGTTTGCACGGGCAAAGACCTGCTTGTGCGGATTGTGGCAATGCTCACGCGGATGATCGAGCGAGGGAACCAGGTTTGCGAACAGGAGAGCGTGTACAGGTACGAGGAAGACGAGGGACAACAAGAGGGGGTAGGCGACTTGCTGTAACTTGCGCCTGCCCCTTGTCGTTGGGCCCAGAAACGTACACGTACACAGCGAAGCGGTACACGTTCCCGTACACGAGGATACGAATGGAACTAGATCACGAGAAGTTGGATGTATACCGGGTAGCCCTTTGCGGCGTGGGCTTACACGGTGTGCCGGACCTTGATTGAGCAAGGGAACCAGGTTTGCGAACAGGAGAGCGTGTACGTGTACGTGTACGGGTACGTGTACGGGTACGTGTACGGGTACGTGTACGGGTAC
>CALLYA010000187.1 GCA_937875495.1 uncultured Verrucomicrobiota bacterium | reverse complement strand
CTCCCAATACACCTCTGCGCCCTCTGCGATCTCTGCGGGATACCTCCCCATCCGGTACCGGCGACCGTTCGTTTGGGTCCCACTGGGTTTTTCGGATGGGGTTTGGCTAACTGGGGCCGGGGGCAGAATTTTTCTGGGTTTCTAGAACTTGGATTCAGGGGGGGGCATGCGTCTTGCGATTGCTTGCGCTTGACAGAGCCCCGTGATGTTATAAGTTGCCTGTATGCAAGTGTATATAGCTTGTATAGTTCGTCCGGATCCAGATGGGTCTAGGGTAGCAGCAGTGATGGACAGGCGAAAACCCAATGGGAATCTACTGGAAAATTACAAATTTCCCAAATTCTTAGGTTTGACACAGTCATTTGATAGCGTAAGATCCATGCGAATCTCGTATCGGTTTTTCATGAATCCATACGGCCTGAACACCAAAATCACCATGATCGGTTTCCAGGAAAGCGGCTGAGGTTGCTCCAATGGAATTTGGACCACCGAACAACGGGCGTGGGTGGAAAGGGATGGCGAATTCGGGACATTTATTGCGACGTTCCGAACCAGCCATTGAGCCCTTCGGGGTTCTACGGGAGGTATGGAAGGCCGAAGCGGGTGTTTTCGTTATTCCAACCCATTGACTGGGGTTCCCGTCCAGCGGGAATGCAGTCGATCGAAGGAACCTCACAACGAGAGAGTTCTTTTCAGGAGGAAAAGAGAAATGACGCGTTTGTACAAGCTTGGCGCAGTTCTCGTCGCGGCGGGTATGTTGTCCGTCCAGGGCTATGCGGCCCCAGAGACCGGCACCCAGGAGCTGGGTGTGGCCGGTGCGTTTGAATTCACGGACAGCCTCTATTTGGATGTCACCTACGGTTACTTCGTCACCCCCGAGTGGGAAGTGAAGGGTGTCGTAGGCGTGGCATGGGATGATTGGGGCGATGACGACTATACCTCCATCTTGATTGGTGGAGCTGTCGACTACCACTTCACGATGCTCGATGTCGAGAACATGCTGCCCTACGTCGAAGTCGGCGTTGGCTACATCAATTCCGACCTCCCGGTCGCTGTGGACAGCGACGACGAGGATGCCTTCATGGCCCGCATCGGTGGTGGTGTGAAATACTTCCTCGCCGAGAACACGGCCCTCAACGTCGGCCTCTTCTTCGAGTGGGCATCCGAGGATGTCTATTCTGACGAGGACGAAGCTGAGGATTCCCAGTTCGTCATTCCCGTCGGCTTGAACTTCTACTTCTAAGCTGAAGCTTGAAGCAACCGATCTCTATTCCGGTTTCGTCGGGTATAGCCCGGTCCAAGCCGAAATAGGTTTTCAAGGTCCCGCCGCCTAATTTGGCCGACGGGGCCTTTTATTTTCGTACGATCTGAAGGAGGGATGCATGAGTGCAACCCCCGAACCAGCCCGGGTGGTGCATTTGTTGGCACCGGCGTTTTCCGGGGCGACTTGGTTCTCCTTGATGTTGGGGGCGCATTCCGAGGTATTCGGGACAGGCGAGCTCTACAAGATCTTCGATTGGGAGCGACCCAGTTGCACGGTGCACGGGGAGGGATGTCCCTTTTGGGGTGGGTTCGAAGAATGCGCGCGGTCCGACCTGCTGTCGCGGATTGCGGCGCGGTCCGGCCGGTCCACGATCCTGGTGACCAACAGCCGGAAACAGCTCGATGGCGTATCCGTCCTTTCCCCTGATGTGCAGGTTCGATATCTTTGGTTGGTGCGCGACGGGCGGGCGGTAACGGCGAGCATGCTGCGCAAGCAGGCGGTGAGTGGGATGTCTGCGGCGGTGAATGACTGGGCACGCGCGATTCGAAAGCACCAGCGATTTCTGCGTACGATTGCCTCGGAGGACCACCTGACCTTGCGCTACGAGGATGCCGTGGAGGATCCGACGGCGATGCTTGGGCGGGTCTGTGCGTTTCTCGGGTTGGAGTTTGAGCCGGCGATGCTCAGGTTTTGGGAGCATCCCCAGCACTACATTGGAGGCAACCGCGGAACGTTGCTATCGATGTTACGGCAACGGGGGGATGACACCGCACCGGTTTTGATCTCCTCGGAGCAGGCGAGTGTCTTTGATTGGCAGAAGGATTTGGAGTACTACCGGTCGGTGGACGTGACGGATCGGTTTGTCGACCACCGTTGGATGACGGAGTTGTCTGCATGGCAGAAATTGGTGTTTCGGGTGCGTGCCGGGCGACAGAACCGTCGGCTGGGCTATTGAGACAGCGGGCGTCCTGGGCGTGGAGCGGGTGGGCTGTGGGGCGAAGGTTGATTGGTTTGAACGGGAATCTGGCAAAAGGTTGATCTCATGAAGATCGCGTTGGCCCTGGAGCACTTCGACCCGATGCACGGGGGTGCGGAGCGATATGCCTGTGCGCTGGCGGCATGGTTGGTTGAGCGCGGGTGTACCATCGAAATCTTTTGCCGCCGGTATGCGCCGGAGCAGGCTGCTCGCTTTACGATCCACCGTTTGGCGGACCGCAGGGGCTGGGGTGAGTCATCCCAGACCTGCTTTGCGCGGGAGCTGGCGGCGGCCCTCGAGGGCAGGGAATTTGATGTTGTGCATGGGTTCAACCATGTGCGGCCGGCGGACATCATGATGCTGCATGGCGGGGCGCACCGGGCGTTCGAGCGTGCCAATGCCGCGAGTGCACCGACCCGGTTGGGTCGGGTGATGAAGCGATTTTTCTATCGGATCGCGCCGAGGTATTCCGCGCTGCGACGTAACGAGTTGGCGCAGTTTTCCGATCCGCACGCGTTTTTTCTGGGGGTATCGGAAAAGGTGGCGGCGGACATGCGCCGTCTCTATCCCGCGGCGGCGGAGCGGATCTCGGTGGTACGGCTTGGTATTGACGGCAGCCGGTTCTCTCCCGATCGCCGAGCCGCGCTGCGTGAGGAAAGCCGTGCTGCGCTTGGGTTTAGTTCTGCGGATCGGGTGCTGCTTTTCATGGCGCACAACTATCGTCTGAAGGGGCTCTGGGATCTGCTTGATGCGATGGTCGAGGTGACGCGCAGTGATCCCGGCATCCGCCTATTGGTGGTGGGTCGGGGAAAGTCGGGGCGCTACCGTGTTCGGGCGAAGGTCTTAGGGGTTGCCGACCATGTTTGTTTTGCCGGCCCGATGCGCGAACCGATGCATGGGTATGCGGCTGCGGACGCGCTCGTGCACCCGACGTACTACGATGCATGTGCGACTGTTTGCCTGGAGGCGATGGCGTGTGGATTACCGGTCGCCACTTCGCGGAACAACGGTGCGAGTGCGTACTTGGAGGATGGCGTGGGGGGTGTTTTGTTTGAGATGCCGTGTTCCCGCGGCGTGCTCGGCCGGGCATTGACCCGTGTTTTGACTGACGAGATCCGGGCGGCGGCGCTCAGGGACAATCCCGAGCGGATTCGCCCGTGGACACCGGAGCGCAGTTTCTCGGAAGTGCTTGCATGTTATAGACGGCGGTCCTCGGCCACCGCGGTGGATTGAGCCGGTCCGAAATCACCTTTTGGCGGGATTCCGGATGGGGAGGTCTCGCGCAGAGGCGCAGAGGCGCGGAGGTCAGAGAGGGGGAATAGAGTAGCAGAAACGGTACCCGGTTTCTCATGTCCGAATCCCATTCGACCCCGACCTCGATCTTGCTTCGCCAGGGACCTTTTCGGACGATCGCTGGTGAGAAAAGTCCTGCCACAGAGGTCACCGAGAACACAGAGGCGCACGTTTTTTCCTATCTCAACGCAACCCGGCTGAAGTAGGGGTTGTCTCGTCGATGGCGAAAGGAAGAATCTCTCTGTGAACTCTGTGCCCTCTGTGGCTAAAGCCCCCGATCCAGCTTCGCCATTGACCTTTTCGGACGACCGCTAACCAGGTCGAAAACGCCTTGGCGCCTCTGCGCCTCTGCGCGAGACCTCCGGTTCCGGATGGGGAGGTCTCGCACAGAGGTCAGAGAGGGGTGGGGATTTGCTTTGGTGGTGGGTTTTCCACAAAAAAAGTTGTCTTTTGCGGAGTCTCCCGCGTATGTGTGGGCATTCGGAAGCGCTGATCTGGGTAAGGCCAGGTTGGGCGAAGGGCCCGGGAACGGGAGACGAAGGACTATCTTTTTAGAGGAGACCAGAGCAATGTCGAACTGGAAACGATTGGGATTGGGTTTGGTGGCTGTGGGGTTGATGGCTGGGCAGGGGTTTGCGGTGGAGCCGGACACCCAGGAGTGGGGTATTTCCGGGGGTTTGGAGTTCACCGACACGCTTGATCTCGACGTGACGTATGGCTACTTCCTGACCTCCGAGTGGGAGATCAAGGGTACGATCGGCGCGACCTGGCAGGATATGGGGGATGAGGATTTCACCTCCATTTGGCTGGGCGGTTTGGTGGATTATCACCTTACAGCGTTGGATGTTCCTGAATACATCCTGCCGTACGTGGAAGTCGGCGCAGGCTATATGAATTCGGACTTTGGCGCCGTTTCCGATGCCGAGGAGAGCAACAACGACGCGTTTGTGCTCGTGCTGGGCATGGGCGCGAAATATTTCCTGGCAGACAACACCGCATTGAATGCGGGTCTGTTCTATCAGTGGGCATCCGAGGATGTCTTTTTGGACGAGGGCGATCCGGATGACAACCAATTCCTGATCCGCGTGGGTCTGAATTTCTACTATTGATTTGCATTACGGGCGTCATACAACAAAGGCCATCGGCTGGTTTTGCCGGTGGCCTTTGGGGTAAACCAGAGGGCTGAACCCGATGGATGGGGGCGGTCCTTAGGACGCGGTCATCCGATGGGGCGCAACACAGGCGCGATTCTCTCGAGGATCCCGGATGCTCGCTGGTCCCAGCTGAAACGTTCCGCGCACCGGCGGGCGGCGTCTGCGAGTTTCTGTGCAAGGTCTGGGTGAGCCTGGAGGGTTTCGATTGCCTGGATCCAAGCCTCGGGTTGATCGGGTGGGACGAGGAGTCCGTTTTCGCCATGGACGATGACCTCTCTCAGGGTCGGCAGATCGCTGGCGATGATGGGTCTGCCAGCGGCCATGGCCTCGAATAGTTTGACGGGGCTCATGGAATCGACGGTATCGAGGTTTTTCTGATAGGGCAGCAGGGCGATATCCATCTCTCCGTACCACGGGAGGATCTCGCGGGGGCTGATAAACGGGTGTAGGGTCAGGCTCTCGGGCAGGCCGGTGAGGGAGTCTGCTGAACCGATCAGGGTCACCCGGCAATTGGTTTGTTGCGCGATGGCGCTGAATATTGCCGATCCTGTTGCTTGGCTGATGCGCCCCAGGTAGATGATATGTGGTCGCTGCAGGCGATGGGGGGTCCATGGTGCGACCTGACTGAAGGCCTCGAGATCGACACCGGACGGGGCGACATGCAGGCGTTCTGAGACGGCTCCATAGTGGAGCAGGGTCGATGCCGCGTTTTGGCTGATGGGCAATAGAAATTGGATGAGTCCGGTTTGGTGATGGGCGATCACGCGTTCGATTTGATGATGATCGAGGACCTGCCGGGTATCGTGAATTTCCAGGTGATGTGGAATTTTGGCACGGGCGAGGGCGAGGCTGATGTCGACGACGCGGGTATAGACGATGGGGTAGGACCTGAGGGTGCCCGCATGAAGGCGGACCCATGGATCGAACCGAAACCGCGGGTGAAGCAGGGGGCAGCGGATGAGGCGGGGGGGGTGGGCAACGGCCATGGATTGAAGGTGTTGTTCGGTATCGAGGCCCCGTGGCCATGGCGGGAGGTAGAGATCGACATCACAACCGAGCCTGCGCCAGCCCGCAATCGTCTGGAGAGTTTGGATGAGGTTAGCCTGGGAGCGATGGAGCCGGGTCCGCCCAATGTAGCAAATATGAATAGGATTGCGCACGTGGGACTCGTGGGTGGTGTGATGAGAAATCCTTGCGATGGGTATATCTCTCCCATAGCTTGTCGGAGGCAAGAACGCCAGGGATTAGGGGTACAGATCGGGGGCACGGGCAACGCCTTTTAGGTCGCCGGGGGGAGTATGAACGACATCGACAACAGCGGGCGCAAGGGACTGCGGGTTGGCCGGTACCTATGGATTTTGGGCGGCATGCTGCTCTGGATATTTCTCGGCAAGGCGATTCAGGAGGTCTTGGTCTGGGGCGCATTTTTGTTTGCGGTTTATCGGGCTCGGCAAGAGGGCATAGCACCGTGGCGGACCTGGCAGGGGTATTTGTTTTTGGGTTGGATGGTTTGGGGGCTGGTCACACTTCCGTTGGGTGCGAACCCTCGGGTATCGGTCTTGGAAGCGGTTCGTGAGCTCGACGTATTGGCGGGGGTTTTCGCCCTATCGGTCCTCCTGCGCAGGCCGGGTGCGGTGGGTGCGGCCTTTGCTGTGACAGGGAGTGCGTTGAGCCTTGTGGTTTTGAACGATTGGTTTCGATTGTGGCGTGAATTGGGTGCCGCGATTTTTGAAAAGGCTCATTTTCACGAGCCGTTTTTCCTGGGGCATCCGAGCAATGCGAGTATTGCGGCGGGGATTGCCCTTTGGATGTTGATGGTGGTGGGCATTCGATATGTCGGCCCTCGGCGGCGTTGGGTTGGAGTTGGTGTTTTTTTGGGAGTGGCGATCAATCTGCTCTACATTTTTACGCTCGCTGCGAGGGGTCCGCAGGTGGCCTTATTGGGCAGTCTGTTTGTGGTGCCTTTTGTCATGCCGGACCGCCGGTATGCCGTGGCGGGACTGGGTTTGGTCCTACTACTGGCGTTGGTAGGGATCAGTCAGCGTGAACGATTGAATGCGCGATTCGGCAATGAGGTAACGATGAGCGGATTCAACGATCGCACCAAGGTCTGGCTGCACACGTGGGAGTTGTGCAAGGAGCGGCCTTGGACGGGATATGGCTGGGGGCACCGGGTGTTTGAGGAGGTTTATTACGCCTCGGATCCGCCGGCATCGAAGTTCCATTTCCCGCATTGTCATCAATATTGGCTTGGCCGTGTATTTGCCTGGGGGTTTCCTGGTGGCCTGCTCACTTTTGCTGCTTGGGCGGGATTGATTGGGGGGGTGTACCGATCGGTGTTGGCCACGAAGGCGTGGCGGGATCGGGTATTACCCACAGGGCTGCTAGGGATCTTGGCGCTGCTGCACATCTACGGCATGGGCGACATGCCACAGGGAATTGTGCCTGTGCTCATGGCGTGGTCGATCCCGTGCGGCCTAGTGATTCTGGCAGGGGGCGTGCGGTCCGGCGGGGAGTGATCCGCAGATGGGGAAAAATCTGACTGCATCTGCACCTGGGGAGGTTGGATCCGCAGGGATTGCATCCGCAGGGATTGCATCCGCAGGGATTGCATCCGCAGATTACGCAGATTTCCGCAGATGAGGAAATATAGGGAGATCGGGGTCGGTTCTTTCTGACCGCATCGCCAACTGTGGAGAGATTGCATCCGCAGATGGCCGGAGATGATGAGGGCAATCTGTGGAGGTTTTAAGATAGGTAGAAACGGCATTCGGGGCCGACGTGGGCAGAATGGGCACCCAATCATCGTGTTGCTGTGACATTTGAATACAACTTCAGATGAGCGCAATCTGCGTGAATCTGCGTAATCTGCGGATACTCTCCCGGGTTTCGGTGGGCGCATCCACAGATGGCCGGAGATGATGAGGGCAATCTGTGGAGGTTTTAAGATAGGTAGAAACGGCATTCGGGGCCGACGTGGGCAGTTTGGGCGCCAAATCATCGTGTTGCTGTGACAGCTGAACACAACTTCAGATGAGCGCAATCTGCGTGAATCTGCGTAATCTGCGGATTCCTTCCCCGGGTTTCGGTGGGCGCATTGAGGAGGTTTTGAACGTGACTATTCCACGCTGAATCGGGCGATCCATCGATCCCAATCCCGATCCCGATTATTCTCTTCTTTTCATCTTCGATCGCGGTCAGGAGCGTTGGAACTCCGGGTGTTGGAGGATGTCGAGCACGCCTCTGACCTGAGGGTGCGGGGCGACGTAATCGGCGCGATGGAGGACCGCCTCCTGTGCGTTGGCGGGGCAGGCGAAGAAGCGCACATTTTTTTGAATGGCGAGGTCGCCCACGGTATCGCCGATCCCGGTGAATGCGGAGGATGGGAGTCCCAATTCGGCGGCTACGGCACGGATTGCGTTTCCTTTATCGATACCGGCCAGGGAAATATTGATGTAGAAGTGGGTGGCATTGATCAGGAGCTCGGGTCCGCCTTGGCGTTGGTTGAACACGGCGATGTCCTCCATCAAGGCTGGGAACACCTGGGGTTGTTCCGAATAGACGGAGAGCTGGGCTTCTTTGCCGAATTGCATGATGCATTCGGGGCGTTGTGGGAGCAGGTCGGTCTCGATGAAGGCGCGGACCTCGCGCAGGGCGAGGATCTTCTCCTCGGTGACGCCTGGGCCGTAGCGGGCGTGATTATCATGAAGGGTATAGATGACGGCACCGTTCTCGCAGATAGCGGGTGAGCGGATGTCGAGTAGTTTCATGAGGCATTCGACATAGGGCTGCGGGCGTCCGGTACAGAGGATGAATGGGGCGACAGGGTGGGCACCGGCGGATGCGGCTCTGGAGATATGTGCGAATTCCCAGAAGCCGTCGAGATCCCAGGGAACGCTTTCTTCGGGGGTGAGACAGCCGTCGATATCGGTGATGATCCAGTGGGTGGCCATGGTGGCGGAGCTTCTCCAGGCGGGTGTTGGATTGCAATGGATAGGGACAAGTGAGGAGGATATCCCATGGCGCGGCCAAGCTCAAAACCGGCGGGAAAAGGCGGGGGGGAGTAACGCTGGTCAGACGGGAAGAGAGGATGGCGCGAAGGGCATGCACCATACCTTGAGGTCATCCGAAAAGGTCAATGGCGAAGCAAGATCGGGGTCGGGGTCGGTATCGGAATCGGTATCGAATGGATGCGTGATGGGATTCGGACATGAGAAACCGGGTGCCGCAACCGTATTATTGCGGTGCTGACCCCACTTGGCAGTGAAGTTTGGGGGGATAAGGCCCAGGTGCCAACCAGGGTGGGGATCGATCCCGATTTCGATTTCGCCAATGATCGGACGGATCGGACGGATTGGCCACCACGGCCTGGAGGTGACGCATGAAGGAGCGCGCCTATGACGACCTTCTCCAGACTCTCAATCTCCTTGGCGTCCTTGGTGTCTTGGCGGTTCATCTTATGGGGCCGGCCATTGGCGGATGAACTGTCCACTTGGATTCGATCCCGATTTCGATTCGGACCATGATCTGACTGATCGGCAACCATTGCTTGGAAGGGGCGTGCCTTTTCGGGCGACCTCCAGGTCGGCGAGTGGACATGGTTTCCGGCATGAGGGATAGTGGGGTTTTATTTCCACCTGGTTAGGACCCATCCTCGACTGATCGGCCTTCTCAAGACTGCTGGTTGGCTCGGGGGAACGGATGATGAACCAGGATGGATTGGAAGGCATGCTTCCATGGGTGGCAGGAGAAGATAGGGGTTGGACATGGGATACGAGAAGGAGAGAGCGATCGCGGTGCATGCTGTTTTGGAGGCATGCAGGCTCTGTGTTCGGGTTCAGGCCGGGCTGGTTTCCAAGGAGACCCTGGCCAAAAAGGATCGCTCGCCGGTAACGGTGGCAGATTTTGGTGCGCAGGCGCTCATCAACCATATATTACACGAGGAGTTTCCGGAGATCCCGATGGTGGGCGAGGAAGACGCCTCCAGACTTCGGGAACCGGAGCACAGAGCGGTTTTGGACCGAGTGGTCGGGTTCGTACAGGAGATCAGGTCGGATCTGACTTCTGAGAAGGTCCTTGACGCGATCGACGGCGGGAAACACCCCGGCGGTTCGCAGGGGCGCCACTGGGTATTGGATCCGGTTGACGGGACCAAGGGCTTCTTACGCAACGAGCAGTACGCAGTTGCGCTGGGCTTGATTGAAGACGGCAAGGTAGTTCTGGGGGTTCTGGGTTGCCCTAATCTGCCGGTCGATCTGGACGATCCCGAAGCGGGTATCGGCTGCATCTTTATTGCGGTCCGGGGGGGCGGTGCGGTTCAGCGGCGGATCGGTTCGGAGGAGGAGACTCCGGTGAAGACGGACCATCTGCACGACCTTCGCTCGGTCCGCGTCTGTGAGTCGGTTGAATCGGGGCATTCATCCCACAACGATTCCACGAAGATCATGGAACTGCTCGGCATCCGTCGGGAGCCGTATCGCATTGACAGTCAGTGCAAGTATGCGGCCGTGGCACGGGGGGATGTATCGGCCTATTTACGGCTGCCGACGGGTATGGGCTATGAGGAGCGCATCTGGGATCATGCGGCGGGATCGATCGTGGTTGAGGAAGCTGGGGGGATGGTGACGGATCTGCGCGGGCGGCCCCTGGACTTTTCGCTCGGTCGAACGCTTCGGGAGAATCGGGGTGTGATTGTGACCAACGGCCGCATTCACGAGCATGTACTGGAGGCGTGTCGGGCGGTAGTCGGCTGAGTTTTGCCGGGTGGCGTGTGGGAATCGGTTGCCCTTTGTTGGGTATTCGGCGAAGGTAGCGCCCCAACTTTTGTTAATTCCCGGCCTGGGGCGGTGGCGCGTGGCGAATGCGCGGCAGCATCGCAGGGTTTTGAGAGGGATTGAATCAGAATTATCGAGGATTGAAGGAGCGGCGAGATCATGAGTCCCAATGAAGCAGCGCCCTCGCTGGATTTCATTCGAGAGATTGTAGCCAGGGATTTAGAGACCGGCAAGAACGGGAACAGGGTCGTGACTCGGTTCCCGCCGGAGCCGAATGGGTATTTACACATCGGCCACGCCAAGTCGATCTGCCTCAATTTTGGGATTGCGCAGGAGCAACCGGATGGGATTGGGCGGTGTCATCTCCGATTTGATGATACCAATCCTGAGAAGGAGGAACTCGAGTACATCCAATCCATCAAGCGGGACGTCCGTTGGCTGGGTTTCGACTGGGGTCAGCACGAGTATTATGCGTCGGACTACTTTGATCGGCTGTATGAGTTGGCCTTGAAACTGATCCGGGACGGGAAGGCGTACGTCGATGATCAGTCGGCCGAGGAGATTCGGTCCAATCGCGGGACCCTGACCGAGCCGGGCACTCCGAGTCCCTTCCGTGATCGATCCGTGGAGGAGAACCTGGGGCTGTTTGAGCGGATGCGTGCGGGTGAGTTCCCTGAGGGCGCTTGCGTATTGCGTGCCAAGATCGACATGGCCTCACCGAACCTCTGCATGCGCGATCCGGCGCTCTATCGAATCAAGAAGGCCTCGCATCATCGCACGGGCGACAAGTGGTGCATCTATCCGATGTACGATTTCACGCATTGCCTCTCGGATTCGTTCGAGGGGATTACGCATTCGATCTGCACACTGGAATTCGAGAACAACCGTCCGCTTTACGACTGGGTGCTGGATGCGACAGAGGTGCCGTGTCATCCGCAACAGATCGAGTTTGCCCGCCTGAATCTGACTTACACGGTGATGAGCAAGCGCAAGCTGTTGTCCCTGGTTCGCGAGGGCCGGGTGAACGGGTGGGATGACCCGCGGATGCCGACCCTTTCGGGCATGCGTCGGCGTGGTTTCACCCCGAGATCGATTCGCAACTTCTGCGATCGCATTGGGGTCGCCAAGCGTGAGAACACGATTGACTACGCCTTGCTCGAGCACTGTCTGCGTGAGGACTTAAACCAGATTGCTCCGCGTGTGATGGGGGTTTTGGAACCGCTCAAGGTGGTGATCGAGAACTATCCGGACGATCAGGTTGAGTACATGGAGGCGGTCAACAACCCTGAGGACCCGAGTGCCGGGGTGCGCAGCATTCCTTTTTCCAAGGTGTTGTATATTGAGCGTGATGATTTTCGTGAGGACCCACCGAAGAAGTTTTTCCGGCTCTCGCCGGGGCGCGAGGTGCGGCTGCGGTATGGTTATTTCATCACGTGCCAGGACGTGATCAAGGACAAGCGCACGGGTGCGATCACCGAGTTGCGATGCACGTACGACCCGGAGACGCGCAACGGGAACGCCCCGGACGGGCGCAAGGTGAAGGGGACCTTGCACTGGGTATCGGCGGATCATGCGGTCCCGGTGGAGGTCCGCATGTACGACCGCCTATTCGACCGTGCCGATCCGGATGGCGGCGAAGGCGATTTCCGGGACTACCTCAATCCGGACTCGCTGAAGATTCTACATCCCTGCTTTGTGGAGCCGGGCTTGATGCATGCCCAACCGGGAGAGGTCTTCCAGTTTGAGCGGCAGGGCTATTTCTGTGTAGATCCTGATTCCACGGAGGGGAATCTGATTTTCAACAGGACTGCGGCCCTGCGGGACAGCTGGGCGAAGATCGAGAACAAATAAGAGGGATGGGGCCCTATCCAGAGGACGTCCAAAAGGGTAGCCGCTTTCCCAACCTGGCATCTCCATCCGGCCCCGGAGAGCCTCCCGCAGAGGGCGCGGTGGCGGTTTCGACCTGGCCATGGGGGTGGGTAGGGTCCATGCTCTGCCTCCTACATTGTTGGGGGAATCCGTAGGATAAATCGTTTCAGCAGGCCTACCTTGCGGTCGTCCGAATAGGTCACTGGCGAAGCAGGATCGGGGTCGGGATCGGAATCGGTATCGAATGGGATTCGGACATGAGAAACCGGGAACCGCAACCGTATTATTGCGGTGCTGACGCAACTCGGCAGGGCAGTTTGGGGGGGCATAAGGGCCAGGCGCCAACCAGGGCAGGGATCGATCCCGATTTCGATTTCGATTTCGATTTCGACAATGATCGGACGGATCGGACGGATCGGCAACCATTGCCTGGAGGCGACGCCTGATGGAGGGCGCCTTTCTCCATCCGGCCCCGGAGAGCCTCCCGCAGAGGGCGCGGTGGCGGTTTCGACCTGGCCATGGGGGTGGGTAGGGTCCATGCTCTGATCCATACCTTTTTGGGGAATTTCTTGGGATAATCCGTTTCAGCAGACCTACCTTGCGGTCGTCCGAATAGGTCACTGGCGAAGCAGGATCGGGGTCGGGGTCGGTATCGGAATCGGTATCGAATGGATGCGTGATGGGATTCGGACATGAGAAACCGGGAACCGCAACCGTATTATTGCGGGGCTGACACAACTCGGCAGGGCAGTTTGGGGGGGCATAAGGGCCAGGCGCCAACCAGGGCAGGGATCGATCCCGATCCCGATTTCGATTTCGATTTCGACATTGATCGGACGGATCGGACGGATCGGCAACCATTGTCTGGAGGCGGGGCATGAAGGAGGGCGCCTTCTAGCCAGGCAGTTACAGAAAAAAGCTCTGACCTAGCTGAGTTTCCCCCTCCCAATACTCCTTTGCGCCCTGTGCGCCCTCTGCGATCTCTGCGGGATACCTCCCCATCCGGATCCTAAGACCTTTTCGGACGGGCTCCGGCTAGAGCATGGGTGAGAGGAGCCAGCAGAGGTTCTCGGCCATCCGGACCATGGCGGAACGTTCCTTGAATTTGAGGCGTTGAACCTCTGTGCTATTGCGGATTTCCTCTTCCAGGATGGGGCGCAGGCGATCAGCGAAGGCGCGTCCGAGGACGGCGATGTTCGTCTCATGATTGAGGCGCATGCTGCGGTTGTCGATGTTGGCGGAACCGACCAGTGCGATCTGATTGTCGACGAGCATGGCCTTGGCGTGCATGAAGGGTGGGGTGCGCTCATAGATTCGGACACCGCTGCGCATGAGATCCTCGAAGAGCGAGCGGGTGGCCAGGCCGACGTAGAAATGGTTGTTTTGTGCGGGCACGATGATTCGGACCTCGGCACCGCGCAGTGCAGCGGTGCGCAGGGCGCGCAGGATATCGATGGATGGGACGAAATAGGGTGTGATGATCGTGATCGAATGGCGGGCGAGTGACATGGCCGTGAAATAGGCATCCGCCATGGCTTCGTAGTCGCTGATGGGTCCGCTCATGATGACCTGGACCGGGTCGATCCCGGTCGTTTTGACGGCGGGGAAGTGCTCAGGGATGAGAAGTTCCTGGGCGGAGTAATCGGTCATGTAGTGCCAATCCCGGAGGAAGGAATACTGCAACTGGTAGACCGCCGGGCCGGTGACTTTGAAGTGATAGTCACGGATGACCTGATCGAACGAGAACTCGGAGCTGTGGCCGTTGTGGAAATTGATACCGCCGACGAACCCGATGGTGCCGTCGACGACCATGATTTTGCGATGGTTGCGGAGGTTGATCTGGATCTGCCTACGAATGATGTTCGCCTGGGTGAACCCGGAGATTTCCATATTGGGCACGGACCGGTACGGACTGAAGAACCGTGAGAGGTGAGCGCGGGTGGAGCCGAAGCGGTCGTAGAGAACGCGCACGTGGACACCTTGTCTGGCGCGCTCGGCGAGGCGATCCATGAACCGCCGTCCGATATCGTCATTGGCGAAGATGAAGGTTTGCACGTGGATATGGTGTTTGGCCGCATCGATGGCCTCCAGCATCTCGGGGTAGGCCTCATCGCCGTTGATCAGGGGGGTGACGTGATTGCCGGCCAAGAACACGAGGTCGGGATTGATCCGGTCGTAGGCGAAGTTGATGGCATTGAGGATGGGGTCTTCGAGTTGCGCGAGAAAGTTCTCCCGCGCCTGCCGCCAGGCGATCATTCCGCCTTTCGGATCCGACTCGAGCATACGCGCGCGGATTAGGGACATCTGGCGGCTGGAGAGCTCGAAGCGTTTCCGGCGGGAGGTGGTCCGATCGACGCCGAAGCCGAGGTATAGGAGCAGGCCGAAGAAGGGGAACGACCAGTTGACGAAGATCCAGAGGATGGCGGAGGATGCCTCGTGTTTGGTCTGAAGGATATGAATTGTAGCCAGAACGAATGCCAGGAGATGGATGAGGCCGAGGATCAGGCCGAGTTCGGTGACGTGGGTGGGCAGGACGGCGAGGTAAGGTCCTATCATTGGCATATTCGTTGGATCCTTGAAGCTGACTGTCTGGTGCTGGTGCGAATGAGTTGTACCGAGGCGGTGGGGCAGCGGTGACGGAGGAGAGTGTAGCCGATCATCGACGGTACATGCACGTAAATTCCAGGGATCGGCGGAGCGGTGCAAAAAGGCGGGATAGATGCCATAGTCCCAGGATTGTGCTAGATAGAGGTCGTCCGAAAAGGTCTCCGGATCCGGATGGGGAGGTATCCCGCAGAGATCGCAGAGGGCGCAGAGGTG
>CALLYA010000186.1 GCA_937875495.1 uncultured Verrucomicrobiota bacterium | reverse complement strand
TCGGCTTGCGCCGCATTGGGCAGTTTGGATCCGCGGATGGCCACAGAGGGCACAGCGGACCTCCGACCTCGCCCGGGGGCCTCTCAGGCCCCCGGGCAGGAGCACGCCAACGCATGCTGCGAACCTACGACCCGCGCGCGGGGAGCCCAAAGGCCTCTCGCGCCGCGGCACGCATCAGCGTGCCGCCTCCACGGACCATTCCAGGACGCCGGCGCTGTAGTCGGGTTGCAGCTGGATCTCGAGGCGTATGCCTTCGGCTTCGACCGCTGGGAACTCGAGCGTGTTGAAGACGTCTTTCTCGCACGGCATGGTGCTTTCAGCCGGCGCGGTCCAGACACCATCGGTCTTGACCAGGACCTTGCACGCGGCCGGCACGCGGCAGCTGCCACTGCCGGTGTCGTCGAACCAGAAGACGGAGGTCCCGCTGATCTTGGTCGGCGCCAGAAAGTCGTACTGCAGCCATTCCGCAGTCCCGCGATGGTCCCAAAAGGTTTGCCGGCCGACATTTTGGTCGCTGGAACTCTCCGGCATCTCCAGATTGTTGATCGCCGTGATCGAGTCGGCCGACCAGCAGTGCGAAACGCTTAACGCGCTGGTCGATGCGATCGTCGGGAGCGGTGCGGGCACGGCGTACTCGGGCGTATGCGCAAACCACACCTGCATCTCGCCTGGCCCCCGGTGCGCCCATGCGTAGTACGGAATCGCTGTCAGCTGCTTCGGCTGAATGATGAGTCCGCCATCCTCGGAGCGCTGTACGCTCTGCGCCTGACCGGTGAGGACGCCGACACCGTTGAGCAGGTCATCCCGCTTCTCGAACCGGAGTTCCGCCTCGTCAGGCAGCACGAAATCAAAGACGCGTCCACCGTTGTCAATGCCCTCGGCGCAGAAGACGATCGGTCCGCGCTCCAACGCGACCCGTCCGCGATCGGCTTCGACCTCTGGGTGCGCGACAACCCGGCGGATCTGCATCGGCAGCTCCAGCACGATACGATCGCCGGTCTTCCACTCCCGCTGAATGGTCGCATAGCCCTTGGCGGCGAGCAGTTCCACCGACGTGCCGTTGACACTCAGCTCAGGCTTGCCCGGACGAGGATCCGTGTAGCGATAGAGATCGGATGGGACCGGGACGCCCATGGCCCAACCCGGGATCCGAAGGTTCAAGGCGAACTCAGACGGGTTCTCAACCTCCAATTGCATCTCGATGCGGCCATCCCAGGGATACTCCGTCTTCTGGCGGATCTTGACCGCGCCGGCCGACTCGAGCGCCATCTCAGCGGAGCCCTCGTAGTACAGGTTCACAAAGAGCTCGGAGTCACGAGTGGCATAGGCGTATCCGGGCAGGGAGGGGACGAATCGCACCACATTGGCCGGACAGCAGGAGCAGCCGAACCATGGGGAGCGCTGATGGCCGTCGGCCTCGAGCGGGTTCGGATAGAAGAAGGTGTCGCCCTCCATCGACACCCCGGAGAGGAAGCCGTTGTAGATCACGCGCTCCAAGACATCGATGTACTTGGAATCCCCATGCAACAGGAAGAGCCGGTGATTCAGCATCGCATTGGCGACGGCCGCGCAGGTCTCGTTGTAAGCGGTGCGATTGGGGAGTTCATAATTGTCACCGAACGCCTCGCCGGCATGCCGCGCACCGATCCCACCGGTGAGGTAGAGCTTCTTGGAGACGATGTTATCCCAGATCGTCCCGATCGCGTCGACGTATTGCGCGTCACCGGTCAGTGCGGCGATGTCCGCCATGCCGGAGTATAGATACCCGGCGCGTACCGCGTGCCCGACTGCCTCCTTCTGCTCAATCACCGGAAGGTGGTCCTGCGCGTAGAAGCCATAGAGGGTATGGGTATCCGCACGCCCGCGTACATCGAGGAAGAACTTGGCCAGGTCGAGGTATTTCGAGTCGCCCGTGACCCGATACAACCGCGCAAGCCCGATCTCGATCTCCTCGTGTCCGGGTGGATCCTGGCGCTTGCCGGGACCAAACTCGCGCGCAATCAGGTCTGCATTCTTGATCGCGACATCGAGCAGCGTGCGTTTGCCGGTCGCTTGGTAGTGCGCGACTGCGGCCTCATAGAGATGCCCGACGTTGTAGAGCTCGTGCAGGTCGCGGATGTTGCCCCATCTCGGACCCGACGCGCCGCCGCCCGGTTTCTCGGGGTTGATGGTGCGTGCGGTGTAGAGATACCCGTCCTCTTCCTGTGCGCCCGCGATCTTCCCGATGAGGTCATCCAGGTAGGCGTCCAGTTCGGGATCCGGGTGCAATGCCAGCGTGTAGGCCGCGCCTTCAATGATCTTGAAGACATCCGAATCATTGAAAAAGATCCCTTCGAAGTCGCCGGGTATCATGCCCGCCGCCTTCGCAAAATTGCTGTTCCGTCCGGTCTCTTCGCACTTCTGGAAGTCATACGGGACCGTGACTTTTCGATTGGTCTCCATGCGCGGCAGCCAGAAGCCGGCCTCGATGTGAACGTCGGTGAAAGGGACAGGTTGAATCGGGTAATCCGCTTCCATGCCTGCCGCGCCTCCAACCATGGTGAGAGCGCCCAGGAATCCGCAAGCCATCGATTTATTCATATGCCACACCTCAAAATTGCCGAAAGAATGAAGCCTCTGCGAAGGCCGACATCAGTAAAGTAGGAATCCGCATCATGCATAACTGGTGTGCGTCCGGTCAATCTAGAAGCGATCGACCGGATCGTTGTCATTCACAGGCCGAGCTCCGGTCCCGCATCGATGATCAGGATGCGCACCGCGATCAGCAATAGAATCAACCCGCCGACAATGGCTGAATACCGCCGCAACCATGGACCGGTGGCCATGTGCGCGCCCAGAACCATGCCGGCGATGGTCAAGGCCAGGGCAACCACACCGATGATTACCGCTGGGAAAACGATGGAGATCTGCAGCATCGAGAGGCTGAATCCGACCGCCAACGCATCGATGCTGGTCGCGATCGAGAGCAGCACCAGACTCATGCCCCGCGTCGGGTCTTTGGGCGGGGCGGTCTCTGTCTCAGCAGTATCTTGTATGCCGTCCCAGACCATGTGCCCGCCGACAAAGAGCAGCAGGCCAAAAGCGACCCAGTGATCGAACCGTGCGATGTACGACCGCATTCCCACCCCGGCATGCCAGCCCAGGACCGGCATCAGCGCCTGGAAGAGGCCGAAGTGCCAGGATAATCGAAAGATCTGCCGCCGGCTCACCTCGTGTAGACGCACTCCGATCGCCGTTGCGACCGCCAAAGCGTCCATCGCCAACGCGATCGCCAGCCCAAGGATATGCAAAAAATCCATCCATTGCCTCCCATCCAAAGCCACAAACAGTATTGGGTACGCAGTCCGTTAAGATGGGAAACCTATAATGACCAATCCGGTCGCCTTCAACTGAAATGGCACCTGCCATGGCCTGACCAATCCCATCGCCAGGTCGCAAACGCCTTGGCGTTACTGCGCCTTTGCGAGAGCCCGTCCGAAAAGGTAGCCGCATTCTCAACCTGACCTCCCCATCCGGATCCGGAGAGCCTCCCGCAGAGGGCGCGGTGGCGTTTTCGACCAACCTATCGGGGTGGGTAGGTTCCATGCTCTGCAGCCTACTTTTTTGGGGGTAT
>CALLYA010000185.1 GCA_937875495.1 uncultured Verrucomicrobiota bacterium | reverse complement strand
GGCGGTTCCTCTCTGGGCCCTTGGCGTTCTTGGCGTCTTGGCGGTTCCTCTCTGGAACCTTGGCGTTCTTGGCGTCTTGGCGGTTCCGTTTGCTATTCAACCTGTGTGGCGACCAAGCCGGGCCATTCCTCGAGCGGGCGGGCCTCCGTACGCTCCGCCAGCGCTCGTTCGACGGCCTCCAGGACGGGGCGGTAGGGATGGTCGGCGGGAAGGGGGCGCACGAGCTTGCGCAGGCGGGCTTCGGCCTCGACGAAGTCATCGAACGCCCAATACCAATAAATCCTGTTGAGTTCCGCAAGCAGCGTCCAGGCGGATCCTGCACCTTGGAGTTCGAGTTCACTCCACTGATCAAACACCGTCTCTCCCTGATCAGCCCGGTGAAGTTCAAGGAATCGATTCATGTTGTACTTGGCCTGTCCGTAACGATGGTGCAGCAGGAACGGATCGTCGACGACCTGGGTATCGGACTGGTTCCAGAGGACGGGGATGGGATCGCTCCAGGCCAGGGGCTGCTGCTGATCGTCCCTGGCGACAATGCGCAGGTTGACGAAGCAGGGAGGGGGGATCTGGGTCTTCAGGATCGGTGCGATTTGCGCCTCCGCCGTACGTCCGGAGAGGTTGGACCTTCCGATGGGCTCCAGTTCCACCCGCGCGTCCGGGCTGAGGATAGGGATGGCCAGCAGTTCGAAGTCCGCGATGGCGGCGGGGGCGGGGCCGGCCTCCCAGCGAAGGGTTGGAGCGGCTCGCCCAAGATCGGGCTGGAGCGTCTCCCAGGGGCGGATACCGGAGGTGAGGATTTTCGGATAGAAGCGCAGGTGCACCTCCACAGCCCCGGACGGATCGGGATTCGGGGCGCGCTCGATCTGGAGTCCGTGTTCCGGCCAATCGTCGCCGAAGACGGCCTCGTCGCAAAGGATACCGAGGCTAAAGGTTCCGGGATCGTCGGTGGCGAGCCGGACCTCTCCATCGGCTCCGGTGATCGCGTAATCGGTCGGCTGTGTACGGAAGTGATCGGGCTGGTCGAACACCAGGTCGTAGGGGAAGTCCATGGACCAGTCGTCGCTCGCCTTGGGCAGAAGTGCGAGGTGGACCCCTGCCAATCCGGAAGGCCCGAGGGTCGCGGTCACCCGGATCTCGTTTGAACGGAAGGCAGGCGCTCGGTTGGGCGCATCGATCCAGGCGAGGATCCGCGGCAGCCGCCAATCATCGAAGGGTGGGTTGTGAAAGCCGGTCTGCTCCCAGGTTGTGGAAGGGATGGGTGAACGGGTCCAGGCCTCCAGCGTGCTGAGAAAGGCGGGCCGGTCACCGAGCAACAGTTGGGTAGCGGCCAAGCGAAGCATGGACTGATCGAAGGTGGTGTCCGGGAGGCGCGGTGTGTCCACGAAATGCCGCAGGAGGTCTGCTTGCGCAGCAGGATCGCCGCGGGGTGTGCCCGAGGGCAGTGCTCTTCCGGTTTCGAGGTCGAGCGCGAGCGCGATGCCGCCCCTGGTGGGCGAGAGAGCGATTTCCTGCAACTCTGCCCAAGCCGCCTCCGGTTCCAACTGTGTCAGGTCCGGATACGCTTTGAGTTCCAACCAGCGGTCGAGCAGGGCATGCGCACGGGCGGGATTGTGGTCCTGGAACTGGATCCAGCGGTACCGTTGCAGCGCGGCGCGGGCCTTGGGCGAGTCGGGAAATCGCAGCACAACTTTCTGGTAGAGCCTGGCGGCGGATAGGAGACTCCCCCGTTGTTCCGATTGCCATGCCCTGGCGAATCCGACCTCGGCGGATCCGAGGTAGCGCCGTTGGAGCAGAAAGCATCCGAGGGCGAGGAGGGCGGCGCCGATCAAGAGAGAGCGTGGGATTCGTTGGGATTTCGGGTGGAACATAGGGGGTGGGTGGAGAATACGCTTTTCAATGGTGCGTGTTTCAGGCATGAAGGGTCCGAGTTCGATTCCCGCGATCGCTGTTCCGTCCGAACTCCCGGTTTCAGGGCTTTGGGCCGGTCTGTTGGGGAGCGGCGATATCCATCCAAGCCGTCCGAACCCGATTCGCGTGTTGTTGGTCAACGCATCGCCTCTGCTCGGTACATCCGGAGCATAGCGGAATCGGCTGGGGAATGACAATTGGGATCCGACTGCGTTGGGCTGTGCGAATGGGTGTGGGGTGAGGGAACGAACAGAATCAACCAACGTTTTGGAATATTGGCTGGGGCAGGTTGGGGGATGCGATGGCTGCGACAAAGAGTGGGCGCGTGGAGATCGTTCTCGGCGAAGGCCTGGACGATGCATTGGTCGGGTATGCCGAGGGCATGACCTCCGCGGTCCAGGCATATGTGCAATTGAGTGGGTCCTCGATGGGGATCGACTTGGATAAGCGCACGGAGAAGGAGCTGCTTCCGAGTTCGGCCTGGAGGATCCCGTCGGTTCGGCGGGACGTGGCCGGCAGGATTGTTGGTTCCAATTCGATGCGCGGGCTTGAGGAGTGCATGGCGGAGATGGTGCGTCAGGTGGATGATCTGCTCAACGAGTTGGAATGGCAGTACCGGCGTGGCGGGCGTTCTCCGCTGGTGGATGAAGATCCCGAGACCGGGGAGACGACTCGTGAGGCGACCAATGCCGAGTGGCAGGTCGACAGTGAGGACATGGGAAAGGCGATGGGGCACCTGATTGAGCTGCAGGGCACGGTGGCGCACTGGACGGCGAAGCTGCCGTTGGAGCGGCGACGCGGACTGAAGGGAATGCGCACGGACGGGCACGAGCGCAGGGTGCTCTCGGCGCTTTCGAGCAGGATCCAGCGGCAGACCCGGCACTTGATCTGGTTGATGAGCCGGCCTCCCCGCCAGGGTTGGATTTGAGGCCGGGGCATGGATGGATGGATGGATGGATGGACTCGCACGGAAGTGGACTTGGATCTGGCATTTGATGGCGGCACTTATTAGGGTCTGTTGATCGACAAATCCGAGATGCGTGCAGTCCACAGCAACCCGAGTCGAAGCCGACCCCACCACCGGAATTGGGATCGGCGACGACGGGGTAGGGCGTAGCCTGCGAGCGGCTCGGTTCACCACCTATTCTTCGGGAGTCAATTATGGATGTCTTGATGTTGTCGCGAATCCAGTTCGCAGCTACGGTGATGTTTCATTACCTCTTTCCGCCGCTGACGATTGGCATGGGCGGCGTCCTGGTCTACCTGGAATGGAAGTGGTTGAAGACCGGGGATGCGATCTATGGGCAGGCGGCCAAGTTCTGGACGAAGATCTTTGCACTGAACTTCGCGATCGGGGTGGCGACCGGCATCGTAATGGAGTTCGAGTTCGGCACCAACTGGGCGACCTATTCACGCTTTGTGGGGGACGTATTCGGATCGGCCTTAGCGGCGGAAGCCATATTCGCGTTCTTCCTCGAGTCCGGCTTTCTGGCGGTCCTCGTCTTCGGCTGGGATCGGGTCAGTCGCAAGATGCATTTCTTCAGCACGCTGATGGTGGCCCTAGGTTCGATCTTCAGCTCGATCTGGATCGTGGTGGCCAACAGTTGGCAGCAGACGCCGGCGGGCCATCACATCGTCCAGATGACCAAGGATGGCGCGCCCTGGTTTGTGGATGGGGTGCCTGTACTGCGCGCCGAGATCGTCGATTTTTGGGAACTGGTGTTCAACCCCTCTGCGGTGCATCGGCTGCTGCATGTCTTGATCGGCGCATTGATCATGGGCGGCTTCTTCATCATGAGCATCGCCGCCTACTACCTGCTCAAGCGAAGGCATGAAGAGTTCGCACGCCGCTCATTTCGTGGGGCCCTGATCGTCGGAACGATTGGTGCCTTTGCGGCGCTGATCAGTGGGCATTTTCAGGCGCGCAATGTATACAGGCATCAACCGGCCAAACTGGCGGCCTTCGAGGCCCTTTATGAGACGCCTGAGGGCGGTGCGCCGATGGTGTTGTTCGGCCTGCCGGACGATGACGAGCAGCGCGTGAGGCTGTCGGTGGAGCTCCCGGGCATGCTGAGTTTCCTGGTGCACGACAACTTCAAGGAGCCGGTGATCGGACTGGACAAGTTTCGGCCGGAGGACCGGCCGCCGGTGGCCGTGCCGTTTCACTCCTATCACATGATGATCATGATCGGCATGTTCTTCATCGCACTGACCACCCTCTCCTGGATCTGGCTCAAGCGGGGCAACTTTTTTGAGAAGCGGTGGCTGTTATGGATTTACGTGCTCGCGGTTTTGCCGGCAGTGGCGGGCAATCAAGCGGGGTGGATGGCCGCGGAGGTAGGCCGCCAGCCATGGATCGTGCATCCCCGGGTGGTTTTTGCGGAGGATGGTGGGTTCACCTATGACGAAGAGGGCTACCTGCAATACCACGTCCTAGAGGAGTTCAAGGATGCGAATGGAGCGCCCTTAGTGGAAGGGTTGCGCACCTCTGACGCCATCAGCAAGATCCTACGTGCGGAGCAGGTCTGGGGTTCGCTGATCTTGTTCAGCCTGATCTATATCCTCTTGGGTCTGGTCTGGATCTTTGTATTGAACCGGAAGATTCAGATGGGACCTGAGCCGATTGCTACGGATGGTCCCGGAGTGGGTGGCGACGGATTCCTCGCCACGGCCTCGGCGAGGCAGGCGCACTCCGATGGCCTGACCGGCAAGGATGGGGATGCTTAGGTTACCTGGTTCGCGATATTGATTTTGGATAAAGGAGTCGCCTCATGAGTTACGAGCTACTCTGCATGATTTGGTTTGTTTTGTTGGGGGTGTTATTGACCGGTTACGCGATCCTGGACGGGTTCGACCTGGGCGTGGGAATCCTGCATCCCTTCATTCCGAAGAGTGACCGCGAGCGCCGGATCGCGATGAACTCGATCGGGCCTTTGTGGGACGGCAACGAGGTATGGTTGATCACCTTCGGCGGGGCGCTGTTTGCGGCCTTTCCCGAGGCGTATGCAACGGTGTTTTCCGGGTTTTACACCGCCTTCTACCTGCTGTTGTTCGCACTGATCCTGCGCGCGGTATCCATGGAGTTTCGCAGCAAGCTCCAGCAGCCGGCATGGCGTCGTTTTTGGGACTTCGCCTTTTTCGGCGGCTCATCGGTTGCGGCGTTGCTCTTCGGGGTTGCAGTGGGCAACTGTGTGCGGGGTCTGCCGTTGAACGAGCAGGGCGATTTCACCGGCACGCTCATCGACCAGTTGAACCCTTACGCCTTGCTGGTCGGGGTCTTCGTGGTCGTCCTGTTGGCGATGCACGGCTCGATCTTTCTCTATCTGAAGACCGAAGGCGCGATGCAGGAGAAGATCAAACCGTGGATGTGGAGGACTTTCGGGACATTCATGGTCCTGTACATGTTCACGACGATCTTCACGTTGGTGGCGATGCCGCATGCGATCGAAAACCTGCGTGACTATCCTTGGCTCTGGCTGGTGCCGGTACTGAATGTCCTGGCGATCGCGAACATACCGCGTGCGATTTATTTAGAGCGGCCGGGGTACGCGTTTTTGAGCTCATGCGCGACGATCGCGGCGCTGGTCGCGCTCCTCGGCGCAGCACTCTATCCGAACCTCGTCACGGCGAGCAACGACCCGGCCTTGAGCCTGACGATGCTGCCGGGATCCGCCCCTTCGAGTCAGAAAACGCTCGGGATCATGCTGGTGATCGCCATCATCGGGATGCCGTTTGTACTGGCCTACACGGGGGTGATCTACTGGACCTTCCGGGGGAAGGTGGAACTCGGCGATCACAGCTACTGAGTCGGGCGATCCAGATCATAAAGAGGGGGGGGCAGCGGACGCTGCCCCCTTTCGCGCGATTCATGCGGTTCATGCCGGTGGTCGTCCGAATAGCCGAAGGGTATCCGAAAAGTTCAATGGCGAAGCAAGAAGCTCGGGGTCGGGGTCGGGGTCGCTATCGGTATCGGTATCGAAAGAACGCGTGATGGGATTCGGACGTGCGAAACCGGGTGCAGGAACCGTATTGTTGCGGTACTGACACAACTCGGCAGTGCAGTTTGAGGGGTCCGTGAGGGCAAGGTGCCAACCAGAACAGAAATCGATTCCGATCCCGATTCCGATTTCGGACGGATCGGACGGATCGGACGGATCGGACGGATCGGACGGATCTCCAACCCCTCGTACCCGTACACGTACCCGTACACGTACTCGCCGCATCATCGTGTACGTGTACGTGTACCGCTTCGCTGTGT
>CALLYA010000184.1 GCA_937875495.1 uncultured Verrucomicrobiota bacterium | reverse complement strand
CTGCGCCTCTGCGCCTCTGCGCGAGACCTCCGGTCATCAGTAGGCTCAACGACCACCAGCCCACACAACGGACCTCAGATCACCGGCCTCCAACCTCCTGCTTGAGGCACCAGCCTCAACCTTTCGGCCGCAGGACGGAACTTGATCGCTTTTGCTTGCAATCCCCCCCGGGGATTTATTAATGAATATTAAATTACTCCCCGTCACCCACGGGAATTCGTAATCTAAGCCGCTTTTGAGACGAGCGATACACGAGCAAAGAAAGGGACCCCAAAAGATGAGGTTGAACCGATTTCTGCTGCGCGCAACATCGACATGCGCCTTTGTACTCCTGCTGGCGACCCAAGCCACAGCCGCAACCGCCCTCGTGCCCAACGGCGACTTCGCCCAGGCGCAGGGGCAGAATGTGTCCGGGTGGCGCACCACCACATGGACCGGCACACCACGTTTCTTCGTCTCGCCCGATGGCGGCAGGGAGAATTCCCAATGCATCGCCATCGAGTCCACCCAAGGCGCCGACGCAAGCTGGCACGCCAATATCCCCGTCGAGCCGTTCTCCCAATACAGGCTGACCGCCTGGATCCGCACCCAAGACCTCGAGCCGGGATCCGGCCGAGGCGCCCAGATCAACCTACACGGCGAAGAGGAACGTTCCACGGCGATCTCCGGCACCACAGATTGGACCCAGGTCGAGCTCAACTTCACGACCCGTGAGAGCAATCGGGTCTGGGTGAACGCGCTCTTCGGCGGATGGGGCTCCTCCACAGGGACCGCGTTCTTCGACGACTTTGAGCTCGAGCGGCTCGGCGCTGTCGAAGCGCCCAAGGTCGGATTCGAGATTCAGGCTGATCAGATCGGGCCCGACATCTCACCCTATATTTACAGCCAGTTCATTGAACACCTGGGACGCTGCATTTACGGCGGCATGTGGGCGGAGATGCTGGAGGACCGTAAATTCTTCTTTCCCATCACCGAACGCTACAGGCCGTGGCGCAACTCCGATCCGGACACCCGCTTCAAGACGCACTACCCGATCCTGGTCGGCTCCCCATGGCGTATCATCGGCGATGCCGAAACCATCGAGATGGTCGCCTCGAATGAGTTCCCGCACCGGTCGGTCGCGCAAATCCAGCTTCAGCCCAATCAGGCCACCGGTATCGAACAGCTCGACCTGGAACTTCTGGAGGGTAAGCAATACAACGGTCGCATTGTCATCGCCGGATCGCTGGACTCTGGTTCCGTCCGCATCGGCCTCCACTGGGGTGACGGACAGGAGCAGCAGGATTCCGTCCTGCTCTCTGACCTGACCGAAACCTTCCAGACCATCCCCTTCAATCTCCAGGCAGGCGGCTACAGCGGCAACGGTCGACTCTCCATCACCGGTCAGGGCGCAGGCGCGATTCAGGTCGCCGCCGTCTCGCTCATGCCCGCCGACAACGTCGAAGGCTTCCGCGCCGATACCCTCGCACTCCTCCGCGAACTGAACGCACCGCTCTATCGCTGGCCGGGCGGCAATTTCGTCAGCGGCTATGAGTGGCGCGACGGCCTCGGCAACCCCGACCATCGCCCGACCCGCCGGAATCCGGCTTGGACCGGAATCGATACCAACGATGTCGGACTGCACGAGTTCATCACCTTCTGCCGCCTGCTCAACGCGGAACCACTGGTTGTCGTCAATACCGGCTTCGGCGATCCCTATTCCGCCGCGCAAGAGGTGCAATACATCAACGGCGCACCCGATTCGCCGATGGGCCGCCTCCGCAGCGAAAACGGCCACCCGGAACCGTTTGACGTGACATGGTTCGGGATCGGTAACGAGATGTACGGTGACTGGCAGCTCGGGCATATGAGCCTGAATCACTACATCATCAAGCACAACCTCTTCGTCGATCGGATGCGTGAAGAAGACCCGAACATCAAGGTCATCACCGTCGGCGACGCGGGCGAATGGTCTCGTGGGATGCTCCAGCGCACCGCCGACCGCACCGATCTCATCAGCGAACACTTCTATTGCCAGGAGCGCGACTCCGTCATCGAGCACGTCGCGCAGATGCGGGACAATGTGCGTAGAAAGGCGAACGCACACCGCGGCTATCGCGAAGAGATCCCCGGCCTGGCCGCGCGCAACATCACTATCGCCATGGACGAATGGAATTACTGGTACGGCCCGCACGTTTTCGGCGAGCTCGGCACCCGTTATTTCATGAAGGACGCCCTCGGAATCGCCGTCGGTCTGCATGAGTTCTTCCGAAACAGCGATATCATCACCATGGCGCAGTACGCCCAAACCGTGAATGTCATCGGCTGTATCAAGACGACCCGTACCGAGGCGGCCTTCGCCACGACCGGCTTGGTCCTGAAGCTCTACCGCAAGGAGTTCGGCACCATCCCGGTTCAGATCGAAGGCGAAACCGGGTTGGTCGACGTGATGGCGGCCCTGACTGCGGACCGTAAGACCTTGACCATCGGCCTGGTCAATCCGACCGATCAGGAGCAGGTCTTGAGCATCCCTGTAGCCGGCCTGAACGTCTCACCAGAGGCGACGCAATTCCAAATGGCACACGCCGACCCCATGACCTACAACGAGCCCGGCGCCGAGCCGGCCATCGTGATCGAGGAAACCCAACTCACGCTCGAAGATGGCGAAGAGGGTATGCAGTTCACAGCCCCGCCCTACAGCGTCAATCTCCTGCGCCTGCCAGTGAAGTGAATTGCGGCTGAAAGCCTTTACCGGTCATAGACCGGTGAATTGAATGGACCCGGCGGACACAAAGGATGCTTGTCCACCGGGTCCTGCTTGTCTCTGGGTTTACCAACGGTGTCGCTCAAAGACCGAGGTCACGAAGGATTTGGCCCAGCAGGCGATTGAACTCATCCGGCTTCTCCAGCATTGGGTAGTGGCCGGTGCCGGCGATGGTCACGTATTCGAAGTCCTGAAAATACTTAAGGTTGTTCTCCAGATTGGTCGGCGTCGCGTCGGAATTGATCGCCCGGACAGGGATCTTCGTCTGCCTGGCCAGCCCCTGCAGGTCCATCTTGTAAAGGGGCTCAAGGACCGCGATGGCATGCTCCGGATCGACAGCTAGGAACTCGTTTTGGAGTTGAGTACGAATCGCCTCCGGCGTGGTAGGCACAAACAGAAACTGCGGCAGGAGATTTTCTATCGCCTGCCTGTAGTCCGACCGGTAGTGCCGCAGCATACCGTCTTCAGCCTGTTGCAGAGTCATTACCTGGTCCAGATCCTTGAGCGTATCGACCAGTACCACTGCTCGCACCTGCGGCGCGGTTCGAGCCGCCTCAAGGACATAGGCACCCGACATCGAGTGCCCGACCAGAACAAAACTCTCGGCATGAATGCGCTTCAGCACCGCCTGGATGTCATCGGCATACCCCTGGGCGGACCAATCACGCCGCTCCTTTCCGGAGGTACCATGGCCCGCCAGATCAATCCGAACGACGCGGTGTTCTGGGGAAAAACAGACCTCCTGCGCCTGCCACCAATGCGCCCCGCCCAGCCAGCCATGGACAAAGACGAGCGCGACCTCGCCGCGGCCCTTGAGGGTATAATGAACCCTGACGCCATCTCGGGAGACCGCGAACAGTTCCATGATATCCTCGGCCCCTTCTAGACTCCTCGATCCTTGGGCAGTTGCGACCTGCTCAGGGTAGTCTGGCGAGAGGCTCTCCTCTATCTTTTGACGGAGCGCGGTGCTCAATTCCTCCCCGGACAAATCGAGAACGGGATCGCCCTCATGAAACCAGAGCTTGATTTGCCGTTCACCGGCGATCTGCACTCGAAACCCGAATTGGTCGATCGTGGACTTCTTGTTCCAGCCGGAATCGAGAATTTTGACATCCGGCATCTGCTCAAGCGCGTTTTGAAACCGATTGAATCTGCCCCAATAGCCGAATTCGTATCCCCTGTTGTGTGCAGCATCCCAACGATTGGCCGCCGAACCGAACACGAACAGCAATAGGATGGCGATCAATCCGATCAATACTTTCTTCATTTCTTCCAGCCTCCACCCACGCCTCATGATCAGGAAACGATCCACAACGGATTAGCCACGCCATGTGGAACCTTTACCGCAGGAAACGATTCGGTGCAATCCATGGGAGCCGGAGGGGATCCAAGAAAGTGCTGAAGCCGACCTCATTCCGCCAGTGCAATGGGGGGCTGCAGCGCCTCCACAACCGCAAAGAAGGCCGGCTTGGGCTCGCCTTGCCGGTCGAAGAGCATCGGGTAGTCGGTCCGCCCACGGATGGGAAAGTGATTGAGCCAGGAACGCCCGTCGTGCACACCCCATAAGGTCACCCGCCCGATCACATCCCGGTGCCGATGGAACATAGCGAAGGCCTGCCGATAGCGCTCCGCATGTTGCTGGGCAACGACATCAGGCAAGCCATCGCGGTAGGGGTTCATGACCGCCTCCCGCCCCTGCATACTCTCTTGCCGCCCGACATCCGCGCCGGAGTAGTGGGTTGGCAAAACCCCGATATCGAGCTCTGTAATCATCACCTGAAGCCCGAGCTCGGCGTAAGCCTTGATAGACTCCTCGACCTCCGCGAGATCGGGGCGCTCCATGCGCCAGTGGCATTGCATTCCAACGGCGTGCACGGGCACGCCCTGATCCAGGAGCGAGCGCAGGAGCCGAACGGCCTTCTCACGCTTATGCCTCTCCTCGATCCCGTAATCGTTGTAGATCAGCACGGCATCGGGATCGGCAGCGTGCGCCATGCGAAAGGCCTCGGCGATGTAGTCCTCGCCGATCGCTTCCAACCAGGGCGACCTGCGTAGCAACGCCCTGGGGCCGTCGTCGATCGCCTCGTTCACCACATCCCACTGCTTGATCTTGCCCTTGTAGCGGCCGACGACGGTCGCGATATGGGTCCGCATCCGCTGCAGCGCAAGCGCCCTGTCGACCGGCTCGCCGTCGGGCCCGCGGAAAAACCAGCGTGGGGTCTGCGAGTGCCAGACCAGGCAGTGCCCGATCGGCTCGGCACCCCACTCCTCCGCCATGGCGACCAGGCGATCGGCCGTTCCGAATTCGAACCGGCCTTCCTCAGGCTGCAGAGCCATCGGCTTCATGCTGTTCTCGGGCGTGACCGCATTGAAGTGAGTCGACGCGATCCTCACCGAAAGCGCATCCGCCGCACGCCCGCGGTATCCCGAATCCATCGCGATACCGACAAGAAATGCGTCGCCTGCAGCCTGCTTCAGCGGCGCCAACGGCACCTCTTCGGCGACAGCCTCCGGCCTCGCCAAGTCGGGACCGCTCACCTCGTCCGCAGACGCCCATACAAACCCGGCTCCCGCCAGGATGCACAACCAGAGAATTTTTCGATCAGCCATGGCGAAACTTGTGCCCTCAAAGCCACGCCATGTCCAGTCCCGGTTTTCTTGCGAGGGCCCATCCAAATCCCTATTGGGTCACAACGAGAGGTCGCCGAGGCCGGATGGGAGAGTCTCCCGCAGAGATCGCAGAGGGCGCAGAGGGGTATTGGGAGGGGGGAATGCAGA
>CALLYA010000183.1 GCA_937875495.1 uncultured Verrucomicrobiota bacterium | reverse complement strand
CCTACCCACCCCCATGGCCAGGTCGAAAACGCCACTGCGCCCTCTGCGGGAGGCTCGGACCGGAGTCTTAATCCAGCGGCTGAATCCAGACGTTGCGGAAGGCGACCTCGTCGTGATCGCCCTGGAAGCGCAGCGGCCCGGTCACCTTGGGGTCGTCGTTCATCGGTCCGCCCGTGGTCCGCGCGGGATGCGTCTCGTACTTCTCCTCGATCCGCTGCCAAGGGATGACCACACGGTGGTTGACGACAACCTCCATCCAGGGAACATCCCCCTTCTCAGAATCCTGCACGATAATGGCATCGACAACCTGCCACTGGTCGGCCGTGGTCAGGGCATTGACCTTCGGTGCGATCTTGCCGTACACCGCGCCGGCGTCGTAGAAGGTCGGGGTCTCTTTGCCGAAGCTGCCATAGACCTGGACCTCATAGTTCCCGCGCAGGTAGATCCCGCTGTTCTTGTTCTGATCGACCTTGAACTCCACATGGACCTTCTTGTTGAAGAAATCGTCCCGCTCGGTTCGGATATCGTTGCCACCCGATTTCACCGCGGTCATTGCGCCGTCACGGACTTCCCAGGTGTTCTCGCGATCCCAGAGCAGCTGCCATCCGGTCAGGTCCTTGCCGTTGAAGGCCTTAATCCAGCCATCGCCGTAATTATCCTCCATCGGTCGAACACGGATGTTCTTGTAGGCGACACGCCCGTGATCTCCCTGCAGGAAGATGGGGCCCAGCAGCTGGTAGTTCCGATCCAACTCGCTGCCGGTCGCACGGGTCAGCTTGCAGTTCTCAATCACTTGCACGTCGTTGATCCACACGTTGGCAACGTCCTCAACAATGACAGCACGCAGATGATTCCATTCGCCCGGGCGCTTGGTCGGATTGGACGAAGCCGTCTGCAGCTGGTAGATCGATCCGCAGCCGCCGCCCGAGGGTGGACGGCCGTGGTCACCCAGAATCTGGATCTCATACCGGCCGCGTAGGTAAACACCACTGTTCTGATTCATGGCCGGGACCATAAAATCGGTCTCCAGCTCGAAATTCCAAAAGACCAAGTCCGAGATCAGATCAGTTCCGTGGCCATCCGCCGGAGGCGTATTCACCAGGGCCCCGTCTTCGACACTCCAGCTGTCATGGCCGTTGGCGTTGCGTAGATGCCAACCGCTCTTGTCCTTCCCGTTGAACAGGGAAATCCAGCCGTCTTCGGCTTGAACCGGCCCCACCAGCAATGCCGCCCCGAGGAGCAACCCCATCACTCTCTGCATTTTCATCGTAAAAACCTCTTCTGGATGTTCTGCCCGAACGTGTTCGTTGGAGAACACTTGGGTACGTAAAGAAAGCGGAGGATGCCTTACCTGAGATCACCGCGTCAAGGTCCGCCTCCGACCATGCTCAATTTTTTGGTGGGACTGCTTGCATTCGCCTTCAGAAACGCTACTATTGGGTACTTGTCCGATCAAGGCAGGGAGTCTTGACTCCCCTTCTTATGCGACCCCGTCGTCTAGCCAGGTCCAGGACACCGGGTTTTCATCCCGGCAACACGGGTTCGAATCCCGTCGGGGTCGCCAATTTCATGCTGCTAATCGGACCATCCCGTCTGGCTTGTCGCCTCCATCCACTTCTCTTGACACTTGTTACAAACGGCCTTACCGGTTCAATTCAGGCCAGTGAAGAGAATAAGACGATCCAATCACGGAGGTGACCCACATGAATATCAAAGTTGCTACAGCGACCTGTGCCATCACGCTAGCATCCGCATTTGGATTCCATGCCTTGGCGCACTGCGAAATCCCCTGCGGTATCTACAACGATCAAATGCGTATCGTGATGATGCTCGAAGACATTACCACCATCGAGAAATCGATGACCGAGATTCAAGCGATTCACAGCAAAGACGATTTGACGCCGCTCGATATCAACCAGGTCGTTCGCTGGGTTACCAATAAAGAGGAACACGCCAACAAGGTTCAGGAAGTCGTAACCCAGTACTTCCTTACTCAGCGGATCAAGGCGCCCACCGAGAACACGGCCGAAGCACAAGAGAAGTACTTCCAGCAATTGGCCCATCTCCATCAGCTGCTCGTCTTCTCCATGAAGGCCAAACAGACCGTCGACACCGCCAACGTCCAGAAGCTGCGCGAGCTGGTCAACGGTTTCGCTGAACTCTACTTCTCCCCCGAAGACCTCGCGCACCTGCAAGGCCATCACGAACAGTGATTTTCCGTGATCCCGGATCGGCCGCAACCCGGGCGATTCCCGAATGCACAAGGCGCACGCGATCTTCTTTCGCGTGCGCCTTGCTCTTTCCAATGCTGCCACCGGCCCGTGCTTTCGCCTCAGCCGATCTGGATCATGCGGTCCAAAGCCAACCGGGCACGCTCCGCGATGGCAGGCTCCACATCGACCTCATAACGCTCCTCCAACAGGGCCGCCCTGGTCTCCTCCAGCGTGATCTCGCCCATGTGCGGACACCGAATGCTGCAGAGCCGCAGCATCTCACGATCCGGGTTCTTGGAGGCGATGTTGTCACCCATGCTGCACTCGGTCAGCAACAAGTAACGCCCCTTTTCCATGTTCTCGACAAACTTGATCATGCCGGTCGTACTGCCTGAGTAATCGGAGGCATCGACAACTTCAGGACTGCACTCCGGGTGCGCCAAAACGACGACATCCGGGAACTGCTTACGCACGTTCTCGATATCCTCGACCGTGAACTGCTCGTGCACTTCGCAACGCCCCTTCCAGCCGACCATCACCAGCTGGACGTTCTCCGGCAGGTCTAACTCCGAGGCACGCTTGAGGTCCTTGGTCGGGAACACAATGTGCATCCCGGTATCACGCGCCACATTCCCGGCGAGATACTCGTCCGGCAGGAAGATGATCTGGTCGTGCCCGAGCTCCATCAGCTTCAGGACCACCTGCTCCGCATTGCCGGAAGTGCAGCAGAAATCGGATTCCGCCTTCACGTCCGCGTAAGTGTTGACGTAGGTGACCACCGGGACCCCCGGGAACTGCTCCTTGAGGTGACGCACGTCCTCGGCGGTGATGCTCTCCGCAAGGGAACAGCCGCCCTTCGCACTCGGCAAGAGCACCTTGCGCTTCGGATTCAGGATCTTGGCCGTCTCCGCCATGAATCGGACCCCGCAGAAGATCACGATATCGGCGTCCGCCTCAGCGGCCACACGGCTCAATGCCAAGGAATCGCCGGTGTAGTCGGGCACAGAATGGAACAGACACGGCTCCATATAGTTATGCCCAAGAATGATGGCGTTCTTCTCACGTTTCAATTGGTTGATCTCTGCCGCAATCTCCGCCTTCAACCTCAGCTCAAAATCCGGCACGACCCCAGCGAGCCGCTCCGTGAGCAGTTGGTAGATCCCCTCAACCGTATCCGGGTACGTGATCCTCGTGGCCATCTTCAAGCCCCACTTCCTTTTTGGGCACACTCCTTGCCAGTCAGTCGCTTGCGCGATCCGCATGGTTCTGCAAACGCACGGATCGCCATCGAATTGCGCAAAACTATAATGCAAGCCTCGCCCACTGGCGAGCGGGGCCCTCGACCAGTCGGCAGGGCGTCCGAAACGGCAGCCGCTTTCACGACCCGGCTTTCCCATCCGGATTTGGAGAGCCTCCCGCAGAGGACGCGGTGGCGTTTTCGACCTGGCCATGGGGGGGTGAAGGGTAAGGCCCTGATCCACGCTTTTTTGGGGGGGTATTGGTGAAATATGTACAATGCAGACAATGGCAGTTGCAGAAAACAGCCTCAACGTATCTGCATCCCTCCCTCCCAATACCCCTCTGCGCCCTCTGCGATCTCACACTCCCCATCCGGCGTCGACGACCTTTCGTTGAGGTCCTATAAGGTTTTCGGACGGGGCTAGCCAAGGGATCTCACTCGGCCGTCAGCCGCAGCGTGTGCCGCACCGGGACAAACGCCTCAGCCACTCCCTTGACCAGCGATTCACGGACCCGCTCGGTCAGCTCGACCGTGCGCTCCATGTCCGCGTGCCCCTCGGCACCATGGAAGAGGTCCTTCATCTGGCGCGTCTCATACGCCTGCTTGCGCCCGATCGCTTCGTCCACACGCCCGAACGCCGCGGAGAACGGATTGACCTCGAAGTCGTCCGCGAGGTTGACTCCAGCCGCAAGCTCCTCGGAGGTATAGACGCGCCCGGCCTCGCCCCAGGTCACGCGCATCCGGTCGGCGGGCGCGTTCTTGACCACCAGGATGAGCCGATTCAGGTCGTCGTTGAAGCCGATCAACGCCATGCCGGATCGGATGCTGTCGTCGGCGTCGAGCGCACCCGTGGCACAGAAGGGATAGCGCGTGCTCTCCAACTCGACCGCGCCGTCCGCCACCGAAAGGACCGTGTGCCCCTCCGACGCAAACGCCGCCGGCTGCCCAAGGTCGACCACGATCCGGCCGATCTCACCGTTGAGGCCCATCGCCTTGAGGAACGAGTGCGCCATGAGCAGGTGCCCAGCCCAGCCCGGATGCACGCCGTCCTTGCCGGAGATCATATACTCCTCGCCGAACTCACGCTGCGCCGCATGCCCCTTGACCAGCATCGGCAGGAAGACATCGGCAAACCCGACGCCCGCCGCCTGCGCAAGCTCAATGTCGATGTTTCGAAATCGGCAGAGACTCAGGTTCAGATCCTTCACCGTCCCCCGCGCCTCACGCACCCACGAGGGCATCTTTCCAACCGGCCCGGCAGCCCCCTGGATCACTCGGATGCCCGCCGACTTGAACTTCTCGATGATCTGCGCCGACGCATCTCTGTATGTCGCACCGAGCTCCTCCTGGTACGGCTGGTAGGCGTGGTCGTTCATCGCGTAACAGGTCGTCGCGATCGTCGGACCAAACCGTAGGACATCATGATCCATGCGCCCGAGGAGTCCCGGGGCGCGCTCGCCGCTCCAGCCGTGCTGGCGGACACTCACCCCCAGCTGCGGTGCACATACGGTCAGGTAGGTCTCCATGATCCTGGAATACATCTTCTGCTCGGTGATCGAATCCCCACAGATGGCCAGGCGATCGCCCACCCGCAGCAGCATCCCCACGCTCTCCGGCGCCTTCAGCGGCTGGAACCCCTCAAAATAGGGGTCCTCCGGCAGGGTCACATATTCCTCAGCTACGCCAACCAAGGGCACAGTCGAGATCCAAACCAGACAGAGCAGCCAACGATAACCAACGCGAGTTCTCACGCGAGCCTTCCTTTCGGGTCTTCTCCGATTCCACCAGGACTTTGAAAACTGAAAACCGCGATCATATCAGGCCAACTCAAACCGGCAATGGCAAATTCGGGTTCCGGCCCGGGGGGCCGGAAGCCTGATGCCCCTGAAGGGCATCAGGCGAGGTCGGAGGTCCGCAGCACGGCTTCGCGTGCTGCTGTCCGGGGCCTGGAGGCCCCGGACGAGGTCAGAGGTCCGCTGTGAGTGGGGTTTGGCAGTGGACTAGCGGACGTTTAGCCTGCTGATGGGGGGAGAAAGGTTCGAATCATGATGGATCGGTCATGCCCCCCC
>CALLYA010000182.1 GCA_937875495.1 uncultured Verrucomicrobiota bacterium | reverse complement strand
CTCTCTTCCTTGCTCTTGTCGTTGATCTTGAAGGCGATGTCGAGTTCCAGGCAGAGATCCTGAAGAACCTTCTTGGACGTGGCTTCGCTGTCGGCGTCCGCCTCCAGCTCATAGTCCGTCTTTCCGGAATACGTGCTGGAGGCGGATACCTGGCAACACGTCGCCGTGGTTTTCAAGAACTACCAGGTGTACTTCTACGTCAACGGCTTTCCGGTCGGCAATCCGCGCGCCGCTTCCATGGGCCCGGCCAACGACGACCTGCTTGTGCTCGGCAATACCAACAACAGCGTGGAGACCCTCCGGTTCTTCAACGGCATGATGGACGAGGTCCAAATCTGGAACCGCCCGCTGATGGAATCGGAAATCCTGGAACTGGCAGGAAAAGACATTGCCGGTGCGCCCGTATTCGAGCTGCAGCCGGTCGAACCATTGCCCCAGCTGGAGGGAGGCACCGTCACCTTTGAGGTGAAGGTTACCGGCGCACGACCGGTCTCTTATCAATGGTACCAGGATGGAGTTGCCATCGAGGGCGCAACAGAGCGCATCCTCACCCTCTCCCAACTGACTGGTGTCAATTCCGGGGTGTATACCGTCACCGCAACCAATGCCGTCGGTTCCACAACCAGCGACGCAGTCACACTGGCGGTGGAGGTCATCGAGAACGTCACCACCGGCCTGATCGCCTACTGGAATTTCGATGAGACCTCCGGAACCACACTGACGGACCGCAGCGGCAACGGCCACAACGGCACCTTGCAAAACTTTACAGCGGATTCCGGCGTCCCCGGACAGATCGGCCGCGCCTTCGATTTCGACGGCGTGGATGATTTCGTCGTAGTCCCACACAACAGCGACCTGGTGCTCGGTGAGCGCGGAACGATCTCGGCATGGGTCCATCCACGGACCTATTCCGTGTCTGGAAATCTCGGTCGTATCGTCCGCAAAGGCACGACTTTTGACTTCAGTGTCTCGGATAATGATGCGCGCAACACCATTATGATCTACGGTCAGGAGAAGACCGCCTACTACGCACCCAACAACAGCGTCGACCTCTCCCTCTGGCAGCATGTGGCCGTGGTCGTTCGCGACGGGACCATCCAGTTCTTCAAGAACGGGCGCACCCTCGGGGAGCCGCTGGTCGGTAAGCTCGGTGCGCCGAGTACCGATGACCTGATCATCGCCAACTTCGGCCCTGATATGTCCATCCTGCGTCTCTTCAACGGGATGATGGACGATCTCGGCATCTGGCGCCGGGCACTCAGCCTCAACGAGTTGAACGAGATCTATCTCAAAGGCTTGCTCGGTATCCCGCTGGACGGCGCTTTCGAGCCGTTTGCGGTTCACGACATCGACCTGCCCGCCGCTGGTCAGGTCGCGCTCACCTACTACACGCCCTTCCCCGACCTCGAATATACCGTCCTTTTCAAGACCGATCTTGCCGAGGCGGAATGGACCGAGGCCGCGGACGTCGCATTCCAAGACATGGGCGATGGGTTCTTCACCGCCACCTTCCCATTCGCGGGAGAAGCCGATGCAGCCTTCTTCCAGATGGTCAGCGTCCCGCCGCCACCCCTCTTCTTCGATGACTTCGAAACGGGGGCGTCAGGCTGGACACACGGCGGTGATTACGACTCCTGGGAGCTGGGTACGCCCACGGCAGGGCCGACCGCGGCGGTCAGCGGAACCAACGTTTACGGTACTAACCTGGACGGGAATTTCCCTGAATTCACCAACGACTATCTCCGCACCCCGACTATTGATCTGACCGATGCCGTCAAGGCGACCCTGTCCTTCTCGCATTGGCTGGCGTGTGATACGGATCAGTACTTCCACCGGGCTGTTGTCTCCGCACTCGATCCTGCCGATATGAGTGAAATCGTTGAGCTCGGCGTCTATTCCGGGCAGACCGCAGGCTGGCAGGAAATGCGGATTCCTCTGGGGTCCGAGGTCCTCGGCCGGAACATCATTCTTCAGTTCCGGCTCACGACCGACGACTTCAACCTGGCCGAAGGTTGGTACATCGATGATGTCCTCGTTGCACCCAATTGATCCGGCCTAAACTAAACATTGATGATTCCAAACCCAAGGGCGGGCACCCCCAAACGGAGGTGCCCGCCCCTTGGGTTCAAGGCTCTCCGGATCCGGATGGGGAGGCCTCGCGCAGAGGCGCAGGCATGTGGTCTGTCAAACTGGAACTAGAAGTTCCT
>CALLYA010000181.1 GCA_937875495.1 uncultured Verrucomicrobiota bacterium | reverse complement strand
GTTTCTCGTGTCCGAATCCCATCCCGCGTCCTTTCGATACCGAGACCGATAGCGACCCCGACCCCGATCTTGCTTCGCCATCTACCCTTTCGGACGACCTCTAGTTCTTGACTTATCTCCCGGCAGATGGTGGGATTAGGTGAATTCTAATCAACACCTGGTTCGGTGGCAGCGAACACTCAGGAAACCAAGATGGCTAGAGCGCTTGTCCAGGCTCGGGTAGAGGCATTTAACCGGGCTGATGTCGATGCTCTTACCGCTTTCTACAGCGAGACGGCCGTCAACCATCAGGTCGCTGAAGCTCTTGTCGAGGGCCGAGAAGCCATCTGCGCCATGTTTAGGGCAGGCTTCGCAGCGACGGAGATGGTGTGCTTGGTGGAAAACATATTTGAGGACGGCGAATGGGCCATCCTTGAAGGGCGTGATCCCAAAGGTCACCGGGGCCGGATGGGGAGGGCTCCCGCAGAGTTCGCAGAGATGTATTGGGAGGGGGAGATGTACTTACAGCGGAGCCGTTTTCAGCAACTGCCTGGTCTGCCGAAATGATTTATCACAAAATTTACCCAAAAAGGTCGGGTGCAGAGCCTGGGCCCTGCCCACCCCCATAGGCAGGTCGATAACGCCACCGCGCCCTCTGCGGGAGACTCTCCGGATCCGGATGGGAAAGCCTGGTTGGGAAAGCGGATACCTTTTCGAGTTTGTACTGCCTCAGGGGGGCAAGGCTCAAAGGGTAATCCTGGAGGATCAAGTTAGGGGTCTCGACTGGCGGGTACGTCAGGCAGAGAGGTTCGACGAAGTACTTGCCGAGGTGCTGCCGAAGATGGGTACTCTTATTGGGTTGCAGACTCATCGCTACCAGGCGCTTTTGTCATGCGAGCTGCTCAGGCACTCCGCAAGCCAAAACGGCTTCGCCGGACGCGCTTGCAGATGAAGCTCGGGTCGTTAGGCGGATCGAGAGGAAAGAATGACAACACAGCAATGGATCATATTCGGAATCCTCACCGTAACGATGGCCTTGTTTATCTGGAATCGCTGGCGGTATGATGTGGTGTCGCTGGCGGCGCTGCTGGTGGCCACCATTACTGGAATCGTTCCGGCCGATGAGGTGTTTTCGGGGTTCAGCCACCCGGCGGTTATTACCGTGGTGGCGGTGCTGGTGGTAAGCAAGGCATTGTTCAATGCCGGCGTGATAGATCTGATCGCGCGTCAACTGGGACGGGTAGGGGACCGGCCGATGGTGCAGGTGGCGGCCCTGACGGGGCTGGTGACGGTGTGTTCGGGGTTTATGAACAATGTTGGTGCGCTGGCGCTGCTGATGCCGGTGGCGACCTGGATGTCGCGCAAGAGCGGTCGCTCACCGTCGCTGCTGTTGATGCCAATGGCATTCGGGTCGCTCCTGGGCGGGATGTTGACATTGATCGGGACGCCGCCCAATATGATTATCTCCGCGTATCGAGCCAATGTGGCCGAGACGCCGTTCGGAATGTTCGATTTTATGCCGGTTGGCGTATGTGTCGCCCTTGTCGGGGTGGTCTTTATCTCGCTGGTCGGCTGGCGTCTGATTCCCAAACAAACGAATAATGTCGCATCCGGGGAACTGTTTGAGATCAGCGAATATATCAGCGAGTTGCGCGTTCCGGAAGAATCCAAGTTTGCCGGGTTTCCGCTGCACGATCTGCTCTTGGCGATGCCGAACAAAGAGGATATTACGATTGTCGGGCTGGTCCGCAACGACAAGCGTTTTTTGGCCCCGTCGATGTATCGCGTCCTCAGAGCTGGGGACATCCTGATGGTCGAGACTGATTCGGACAGCCTCAAGAGCCTGATTGACGACGGCGGGCTGGAGTTCATCAAGGGCGACGAGGGCGAAGAAGGTGGAAAAGAAAAAGAGGATGAAAAAGGTAAACCCAACAAGTCGATTGAATCCGACGAAGTCAGTGTGCTTGAGGCCATTGTCGCGTCTGAATCGCTGCTGATCGGAAAGACCGCATCCCGTCTTTTGCTGCGTGAGCGGTACGGGGTTAACGTCATTGCCGTCGCCCGTCGCGGCAAGCGGATTCAGGAACGACTGGGGTGCATTCGGTTTATGGCCGCGGACATATTGTTGCTTCAGGGCGGGGCCAAGTCGATGCCGTCCACGTTGTCGGAGCTGGGCTGTTTGCCCCTGGCCGAGCGCGGACTGCGCATCGGAAAGCCGCGCAAGGTGCTGTTGCCGGTCGGCATTTTCGCGGTTGCGATGACGCTGGTGGCGGTGAATGTGTTGCCCGCCCAGATCGCCCTGACCTGTGCGGCGTTGGTACTGATTGTTGCCGGGCTGCTGTCACCGACCGACGCGTACAAAAGTATTGACTGGCCAGTGGTGGTGCTATTGGGGGCGATGATTCCCATCGGCAACGCCTTTGAAACCACCGGGGCCGCCAACCTGATCGCTGATCAGTTGCACGGAGTCGCGCAGGCCACCCCGCCGGCGGCGACGCTTGCGATTCTGATGGTCGGAACGATGCTGTTGAGCAATATTGTCAACAATGCAGCGGCGGCTATTTTGATGGCGCCGATTGCCGCCAGCCTGTCCCACGCCATCGGCGCCAATGCAGACCCTTTTTTGATGTGTGTGGCGGTCGGCGCTTCCTGTGCGTTTCTGACGCCCATCGGCCACCAGTCCAACGCGATGGTCATGGCGCCGGGCGGGTACAGGTTCGGCGACTACTGGCGAATGGGTCTGCCCCTCTCCGTGTTGGTGGTGGTCGTGGGTGTCCCAACGATCCTTTGGTTCTGGCCCCTTTAGCCCTATGTTGGTAAGCACAGATTTGTTAAAAAAACCGCCCAACAACAGCGTGCTGCGGACGGCGCTGATGCTGATCGCAGGCTGGGAGAACTTGACCATGACAAAAGCGTATGTTCACGGGTATGATCCACGGGAAAACATTCGTGTTTAGGATCAGGCAACGACCTTGGTCGACCTGTTGCATTCGTGACTTCGGGCTTCCGACGCCTTCAAGAGAGCTGGAGGTCGTCCGAAAAGGCAGCCGCATCCCAGCCTGGCTTTCCCATCAGGATGCGAAGAGCCTCCCGCAATGGGCGCAGAGGGCGCGGTGGCGTTTTCGACCTGGGCATGGGGGTGGGTAGGGTTGATGCTCTGATCCCTACCTCTTTGGGGAATTGGTCAGGTGTACCGTTTTCAGCGGATCAGGCATTTGCAGGGATCACAGCAACCCCCAAGGAAACCTCTCCTTCCGGACCTTCGTGTCTTCGCGTCTTCCAAGTTTTCCTTTCACCTTCCCTCCCCCCTTCCTGTCCTCCCCATTCAGCCCCGGAGACCTTTCGTTGTGGGCCAACACGGTTTTCGGACGGGCACGAGCAAGATTGCAGCCCTCCAGCTCCCCCCTCACTTCACAGCGATATTCATCGACGCCATTGACGACCCCGAGCGAACCGGCAAGCAGGAGGTCTTTGAACAGATCCTGAAGCATCACGGGCCTGTTCCCGAAGAAGTACTCGTCGTCGGAGACGATGCCGTCTCGGCATCCGCACCGTTCAAACGCTTCGGCCTGGCGTGCGGCCAACGAGTAGCGCAAGTTTTCGGTTTCACTGACTGGACGCACTGGGCAATAAGGGAAGATAGACGGATCTCCATAACATGCTGAATAAAAACCAAAGGAGCTCGCAATGTGTTGACAATGAATTGCTTGTCCTGTTTTATGCCAAGATAGCCAAGGGGTTGTATACGGACCGGGAGGGACAACTCCGGCTGATAGACGGATCCACCTTATTTCTGTTCGAATAGAGAAATTATGCGAGTAGATAATCACAGCCTGAGAGGCCCCATCACATTTCTGAGTGAGGTCTTGCTGCTTGAGGGCATCCTGCTCTGTGTCGTTTTATCGACAATTCAAATAGTCACGCTGATCTTGCTCTGGTTTGCCTTTCGACTTTTGATCCGGGTAAATGATAGACCTGAGCTTTCTTGGAAAAAGACAAAAAATGAAATTAATTCGAACGAAAGTTTCGACCGTACCAAAATGAGCTGCGCTCATTTTGTCCGGTGAAACTCAACGTTGGGCGGAGAAAAGCATCGCCCTCAAAGATGGGACACTTCCATGAACAAAGTGACACCTTTCCTCATGTTCAACGACCAGCTTGAAGCGGCGATCGAGTTCTATACCGCGACGTTTCCGAACTCCGAAGTACGCAACGTCGCCCGCACGGGCAAGGACGGTCCCATCAGCTCCGCGGAGTTCGTCGTTGGTGGTCAACTCTTCATGGGCTACAACGGAGGTCCGTACTTCAGCTTCTCTGAGGGGGTCTCGTTCTACGTGGACTGCGCCGATCAGGATGAAGTGGATGAATACTGGGACAAGCTCTTGAAGGCAGGCGCAATGCCCACGCAATGCGGTTGGATTAAAGACCCATTCGGCCTCTCCTGGCAAATTGTCCCGAGACGATTCACAGAGCTGATCCGTGATAGGGACCCCAGGAAGGTGAAGGCTGTGATGGAAGCCATGATGACGATGGTGAAGCTCGACGTGGCGGAGCTCGAAAGAGCCTACAACGAGGCGTAGTCGTGCTCGTCCAGTCAGATGCCCGAGCTTTCCATGAATGCCGCCCAACAAGCCGCTGCAGCCGGCCTCTATCTACATGGGGGGAGGGAAGAGTTGGAGTGCAAAACTGTTTCAGGCCTCGTATGGCTATGTCGGCAATTGTTTGACAAGTGGTCTACACTGGCGCTGATTGCTGGCTTGGGCATGATCGTCGCCGGGGTTGCCGTGAATTCTCGGAAACAGAAAATTAAGCATTACAAAGTGGATGCAGGCGACTCGAAAACTCGCGCCTGATCCGTGACGTTCGCCCCCCCCCATCTTACCCGACACGAACGGATACGCATGAACGACTACGCCACCCCACACAAGGAACATCACGACGTGCCCAACCTTGGCCCCCTTGACAACGCAGCATCATCACTGACGATTGAGTGCACAGGGAATCAAAGCGAGCAGTAGATCGCTATGCGCCGTTCAGAAAGAAAGAACAATGCCGAACAAGACAAATGAAGGATATTGTCACGTAGCCGCGCCAAATCCTCATTTGCGACGCTGGGCCCAGAATCGTACGCGTACACAGCGAAGCGGTACACGTTCCAGTGCAGGAGGATGCGAATGGAAATAGATCACGAGAAGTTGGATGTCTACCGGGTAGCTCTAGACTTCGCGGCGTGGGGTTACACGGTGTGCTGGACCCTGACCGCGCGAGGGAACCAGGTTCGCGAACAGGAGAGCGTGTACGGGTACGGGAACGAGAAAGGACAGAGAAATGAGTACTGAGAACGCAATCAAGGGAGCAATCTGGTTCTTCGTCTTCATTGTGGTGGGGTCGTTGCTGTCGGCCCTCCTGGGCGGCGCCTTCGGCGCGTTGGTTGCCGCCATTTCACCAGATTTCGTGAAGAGTGTGTTCGGTCCTGAAGCCGGAACATCCGTCACCCGTTACGCATTCGCCGTCGGGATGATCTGGGGTCTGTTCATTGGCGCAACCGTGTCCGGATTCGCATGCTTTCTTGCCGCGGTCATCAAGATTTTGCGGTTCAGATTCGAGTTCAAGAAAAACCAGGCGGCAAGCAAGCCGTCCGAGGCGAATTCGTAATCCGCGCCGGTGACGGCGGGGCTTCCGAAGCGCCTCAACGGTAACGTTGGGGGGCCTCGATTTGGAAGGATGTGCTGATACTATGGGATTGGAGGCAACGTCATCATGAAAACTCAGACCGGTGCAACGTTCGACCACGCGATGCTCGACCGATTTGTTGGAACGTGAAAGCCCAGCGGTGAGGTAAAGGGAGATTCCCTCGAAGCATCCACAAGGTATGAACCAACGGACATCTACGAGTGGTTGGCCGGCGGAGTCTTCCTCATCCATCGATGGGATGCTGAGATGCCAAGTGGCAACACCAAGGGAATTGAGATCATCGGCTTCGATCCTGACAACAAGAGCTTCAGCATGCAGTCATTTGACAGCCAAGGCGGGAAAAACACTATGCAGGCCACCGTCCAGGACGATCAATGGACCTTCATCGGCGACGGCGTAAGATTCGTCGGTAGGTTCCAGGAGTCGGGCAACGTATTCGCTGGCGCCTGGGAGCTGCGATCAGACCCGGCGTCAGACTGGCGCCTGTGGTTGACCGTACGATTGACCAAGGTCGGGGGACTGCAAAGCGCCCAACTGTTGCACCCAGCTGAACCCCTACAACTGGCCTGACGGTAAGCTTCCGGCGGTTGGCTGATTTGGGATATTCTTTCAGATAAGATGAAACGGAACATAGACTTCTTGGCCGGGATTTCCGGGCTGATCGCTCAGATCGGAAACGGCTACGGTATGCATGTTGCCCACGGGTCGTTCCATCGGCACTGGAGCGAGATTCTTGAGGGGGCCAAGCTCGCTCAGATTACGGTTCTATCCCTCCAGTGGATGCGGTTCGTTCCGGTGATTGCCGCGGTCTTGCTGATCGCAGGGCTGCTCGTTTCTTATCTTCGGAAACGCATTCTCTGGTGGACTTGTGGCATCGCCCTCCTGGAGTGCCTCGTCCTCACGATTCTGATGATGGGACTCTGTTTCCCAGCATTGACCATCACCACCAAACTGACACCATGATTCATACCGCATACAGCCGCGCGGCCGCAAGCGGCTGGTGAACGGCGGCGTTATGCAAAGGACAATGTAAAGAACATGAAAACCAACAGCTGCCGCAAATGCGGCAACAACGAATTCTTCTCAAAGAAGGTTGCGGCAAATGGCGGTTATGGACCCGCTCTTCTGCCTTTGGGGGCATTTTGCATCCCGAAGTTCACACTCATAGTCTGCTCCAAGTGCGGCCTGGTAGACTGGCATGTTTCTCCGGAGTACATGGACCGAGTTCGGGAACGATTCAATAAAATGGCCTAACCAAGCCTTGCGCTATACGGCACGTACCGCGCCGAAAGTGAAGGTATACGTTAGGAGGCCAACATGTATATGAGCATCAAATCTATCTTCCGCACCCTTCTTCTCACCGGAGTTCTTATCGTCCAGCTGCAGTTGTTCGCCCAGAACGAATCTCGCCACACACTGCCAGACGATCCTGCCAAAGCATGGGCCGAGGTCGAAAAAGTCCATCAAGGGTTAAGACCACCGGATGATTGGCGGTCTCACGAACCGACGGCGGAGCAAGTGGTCGACTTTCAAGAAATGGTTGGTCAAACAGCTGTTACCTTCGCCGATAAGGCCCGCGAGTTCATTGAGCGATTTCCGACCAACGAGAACGTTGGCGACGCTCGCATTACCGTCGTCCACGCATTGACCTATGCGGTTGCCGCGGGACATCCTGACGCGGAGAAACAGATTGCCTCCTTCGTCTCCGGCGTTTTGGCCGACAAAAGCATCCCGGAAGATGACCGCGTAGGCGTTTTGTTGTTTTCGGGAAACGCAGCGTTTTTCAAGAAAGTAGGGATGCGATTGTTCACCGAAGGCATGAGCAAGCTGCACGACGAATTTGAGACGGCAAGCATCGAGAACATGCGCGCGGCGCTGAAGCAGTTTCCGACAAATTCCATGATTTACACAATGCTTGTCGCCGTTGCCCAGCGTTCAACAGCTGACCGACAAAAGGACTTGGTCACGGAGATTATGAACACGCCCGGCGCCCCACGGGGAGCGAAAACGTTGGCGGATCACATCCTGAAAGGGACGAAGCCGTATCAGATCGGGAAGCCGCTCGACATCCGGTTCACCGCGTTGGATGGGCGCGAGGTGGATTTAGCAAAGCTGGCAGGCAAGGTCGTGTTGGTCGAGTTCTGGTCCACGACCTGCGGACCGTGCATTGCCGAGATGCCGACGGTGAAGGCGACTTACCAGAAGCTTCACGACCAAGGATTCGAGGTCATAGGGATTTCGCTCGATGACAAGGAGAGCGCCTTGCGGCGTTTCATCAAAGAAAAGGAGCTGCCGTGGCCGCAGTATTTCGACGGCAAGGGATGGGAGAGCCAGTTTGCTGTCCGGTATGGGATTTTCAGTATCCCCACCTCCTGGCTGGTGGACAAACGCGGTCACTTGCGAGACACCGACGCCCGCTTCGACCTAGAGCGGCGAGTCACGGCGATGCTCAACGAGAAGACCCCGATTCCGAATGAGTGAGTCTGGACGGTAGCAATGACTGGATCTATCACACCTGAAAGTTGGTAATGCGTTGGATATTCCACGGATCTTCAACATCACCGAGAGTGCTCACCGCATTCATAACCCGTTAACTTCGGAAAAGCTCGCCACTCTCGGCGTGGCGCTGCGTCTGGAACCGGGTGATCGAGTGCTCGACCTCGCTAGCGGTTCTGGAGAGATGCTGTGCACATGGGCACGCGATCACTGTGTCATCGGCACCGGCATCGACATGAGCCAGTTGTTCACCGAGCAAGCAAGACTCCGCGCTGAAGAACTCGGCGTCGCTGATCAAGTCAAGTTCATCCATGGCGATGCTGCAGGCTATGTCTCTGACGAGAAGGTCAGTGTGGCAGCCTGTGTCGGTGCAACCTGGATCGCGGGGGGAGTCGCAGGCACGATCGAGCTTCTGGCGCAGAGCCTCCGCCCCGAAGGGATCATCCTCATCGGCGAGCCCTACTGGCGGCAGTTACCGCCAACGGAAGATGTTGCCAAGGGGTGTCTTGCCAATTCGATCTCCGACTTTCTCATGCTGCCGGGCCTTCTCGCATCGTTCGGCCGCCTCGGCTACGACCTCGTTGAAATGGTTCTGGCTGACCAGGACAGCTGGGATCGCTATGAGGCGGCCAAATGGCTCACCATGCGCCGATGGCTTGAAGCCAATCCCGAGGACGAGCTCGCCAAAGAGGTTCGAGCCGAGCTGACCTCAGAACCCGAGCGCTATGCCGCTTACACACGTGAATACCTGGGCTGGGGTGTGTTCGCTCTGATGCCGCGGCGATGAGGGAATGATCGTGCGCTTAGGAAAGTGGGGAAAATTCCAACCTGCATCATGGGAAGGTAGGCAGATCTGCATAGCATGCCGAATAAAAATCAAAGGAGTTCGCAATGTGTTGACAATGAATTGCTTGTCCTGTTATTCTGAAGACAACCAAGGGGCTGTATACGGACCGGAAGGGACAACTCTGGATAATAAACGGATCCACCTAATTAGTGTTCGGCTAAAGAGATGAGAAAGAAACTGGTCACAGCTATCGCCTTCATTGTGGTCCTTGTCGTCGGGGGCCTTTGTGGTGCTTTCGTGCAACACCTTCGGGGCGGATATTGGCACAAGGTTCTGAAAACCGAATCATTCCCGTTTCAAGATGGCGAAATCACCCTCAGCTATACGGCTGAATCTATCTCATAAGTTCCGCTGCTCCCTGCTTGTGGCCGAACTCATCCATGACGCATACTGGCACTGACGAAAATGCGAACAATGATGAAATGGATACCTCCAATGCTGATGCTAGCTGCCCTCACCGGCTGCAAGACGCACCCCGCTGAGAATCAGGCAATCATCACGTGTCGGCCAGTCATCTTCCAGAATCAGATGCAAATCCTGCGTAGCGGCGGCATGCCGCCACCCGGCGAGCCTGATTCTCTCGTCATGCACTCGCTCATTCTTCGGGACACAGCGCGGGAGTACCACGTTCACCTGACCAGCCACCGTCTGACCTCCATCCTCGACACCAACCGGGTTTACACCTTCACGATCCATCTCGGCGGGTCCACGAACCATCTCAACCGACTGCCTTCGGTTATTCGAGTTGAGGAGGGCAAGCGGACCATTTACCGTTTGAGCGACGAAATGAACAAGACTTGATCGAACATCACCCTGCAGCCTACGCGCGGGGGCCGCGCGCCGCTGAGGGTATCGTTCGGCAGGAGCACGCTTATGACACCCCTTGATCCAAGAGAACAGAAGACACCGAAATTGCACTGCGGCGTTCCCAACGTTTCTCCTCGTGCGGCCAGGGTCTCTTTCGTACTCGCCCTTGTCGCGTTTGCTGGTGGTGCTGTTTGCATCATGTGCGGACACTTGCCCCCTGGACTCATCCTGGTGTTCGCTGGCGTGGCCGGGACCATGACGAGCGTTCAGGCATGGCAGCATTGATGGAAGAACTCGGACTCGTTGAGTTGGAATACGCATCCACTGGCCGACCAGCTGGCATACACAGAAAAAGACACCGATGGCGGATCTTATCTGATTCGAAGGCGTCATCGTCAATCGTCGAAAATTGAACTCGCCGTCGCAAGGCACGAAAGACATGCAGTGCGACTACTGAGCCGAACCAAGCGTGGAACGCGAGCGCGGGCGATCACGCCGGTCCCGAAATCCTAGTTCAACGCGCCCGCCGCGTAAACGCCAACGTTATATCGACTAGATCGGAGAATAGGTAGTGGGCCTCAACGAACAGCTGATCGCAACCGTGCTGGCCGGAGTGGTCGGACTTGGCGTTTGGTTCATCCAATCGCGCATAGATCGACTCCAGCGAGCGAAGGAACGCCTCGTAGACGAACGAAGGAAAATCTACCTAGATACACTCGAGCCGATTGTCCGCACGCTAGCGGGAATCAAGGACCCGAAAGAGTTCGCGAAAGCTCAGAAACAGATTGTTTCGTTTGACTACAAAAGAACAGCACTCGAGTTCAACCTCATTGGCTCGGATGAAGTCGTGCGGTCGTTCAACCAAGCTGATGCAACATTTCTATCGAGCGGGGGGGCGAAGAACACCAAAGTGGCGATCAAAACGCACGTGAAATGCTGAGGCTGTGGGGTGGGCTCATCCTCGCAATTCGGAAGAATGTCGGTGAGCCAGGCACAAAGCTAAGCGAAATCGATATGCTAGAGGCCCAGATCTCAGACATCCGGAAGTATCTGGAGTCGTAGTGTGGCGAACATAACAAGCCGTTCAGCTGCGGGCGGCACGGTGTTAGGCATCAGGAGAAATGAAGATGATTGAAGCAATGGCACCATTCCTGATCCGAGTCGGGTCAATAGTCGGAGCTATCATCGGACTCAAGGTATTCTTCACCCTGTGGAAGATCTTGGAGAAGCGTCTGCATCCCGAGCAGTTCTCAAAACCACCTTCCACCCCGGAAACCGCGTTCCGAGGGTTGAAGGGAAAGAAGGTCGTTGTTCAGATGAAGAGTGGGGATTTTCTGCAGGATTGCGAATACAAATCCACCCTCTTCTTTGGTGACGGCGAGTTCAGCACTTGTACTCTCGTGTACTTTGAACTTGAGAAGCCAGACGGGAACCGGCTTTACGTCTGTGGATCTGACATTCTGAAGATTGAGACGAAAGGCAAAGCCTAACAAGGGGAACTTGCCGTCACGTTCCGTCGCGCCGAAAGTGAGGCGTGAAGTTGTCGCATAAGAAGATGAAGTGGTTCAAGCAACACTGGCGAGGCATTGCGCGCGTGCTCGCACTGGTCTTCATCGGTGCTGGCGTGTTCTGCGGGTACTGGTGGTACTACAAGCTGGCACCATTTCGTCGCACGTTGGACCCAGAGTGGTATTCATCTCACTCCCAGCGTGAGTACTGGTCTCAGTTTCAGGAGAGCATTCATCGCATGGGGTGGTTTCATGATGCCGGATTTACAGTCGGAGCCTGCGGCGACGAGTCTTGGATGAAATGGATCATTGACCACATCGAACCGGGCACGCGTTTGGATGGATGCATGGGAGACGGACTTGCCCACGCCGACGGCGCTCTACGTTCGATTTCGAATCAAGACGTCGGCGAAGACGCCAACGCCTGGTTGGCCTGGTGGGAGAAGAACAAATTCAAGTCTCAAGCGGAGTGGATTGCGGAGGGATTCCGCCAACGCGGTTTCGAAGTCGATGTTCCTCCCACTGAAGAGCAGATCCCTGTCCTGATCGCAGTACTCGGCAATTCCGATACCAATGAGTTGACCGCAATTCCGAGCGAGATGAAGCACAACGCCTTCCGCTGTCTCCGCGATTCCGGGTTCGACCCCTTGGTGTACGCGCTCTCGAATCGCACGGTCTCCACAGAGGTTGAGCGCGGTTTGATGGAGTACGCAAGAAGGGAGCGCCTCTGGCCAGCGGCCAGCGGCGTCGGCATCCTTCCTTTCGGGAAGAAAGACGAAGATCCATGGGCAGGCATGGCGCTGCCCGCTCTGTTGGAAACCAGATTCCAGATCACGGCAAACACCCTCTCAATCGGACTGCCGCTGTTGGGTGTAGCCCTGTTGATCCTCAGCGTAAGAAGAAAAAAGGAGAATGTCGAAACAGAGAATTGAGGCGTCTTTCAGAAAGGCCGTGGACGAACAACATGAGCATTGCAGGTCACAACCTGATCGTGGAGGACGAAGGCATGACGCTCACCATTGGCTCCCAAGTCTTCGACCTGTCGACCGGAAGACGGAGGCATCACAGTTCAGGATGAGCAAGTCGAGCAATGACGAAGCCGAACATTACACTGGAAGATATTATGAACTGGTTCGATCGAAAGCCCAAGGAGAAGCTGAAGGTCGAAACGGCACTCGGTACGTTTGTGTTCGATGATGCCTGGTGGTCAACTCAAGTTGAGACTCCACTCGGGCAAATGACCATTTTCATCCTCGACAAGACGTTCGAACCGGAAGTCGTTGCCAAAGCCCAAACGGTCATTTCCGAACTGCCCTCCTGGAGCGAAAAGGCACTTGCTTATGTCAAGGCGGATCGGCCCAACACCCTCACCGGATACGGCAAGATCACGCCGCATGCACTCGACGTCACGGATTTACTGAAGGGAGACTTCTTCAGTATCGGGTACCTTTTCGAGAACTGGCCGGATGGTGAACTCACCGTCGTGTTCAGGGACGGCACCCCCGTGGAAATTTGGGAAGATGACTGAGGAGCAGTACAAGGCATCGGAGAGTATTCGTCGCTGGCGCGCCGAAAGCCTCAACACTCAGTAGGGCGTCAGCAATGGAGGCGAAATGAGTTGTAATGAGCAAATCTCAAAAGAAACCCAATATCCTACCAACCAAGCTCTTTGAACGGCAACGCGACTGGCTAATATGGCTAACCGAAAACCACGCCACGTCCTCCGGTATATGGTTGCAACTAGCGAAAAAGAATTCTGCTGTGCAATCAATTTCATACGACGAGGCTGTTGAGGTTGCGCTCTGCTTCGGTTGGATAGACGGCCAAAAGAAGGCGCACAGCGATCTGTACTGGCTGCAAAGAGTCACGCCACGCTCGGCGAAGAGTGTGTGGTCAAAAATCAACAAAGAAAAAGCGCTTGCTCTCATCGGATCAGGAAAAATGCAGCCTGCCGGACTCAAAGAAATAGAACGTGCCAAGCTTGACGGGCGCTGGGATGCTGCATATGACTCGGCCGGTAAGTCTTCTGTACCACCTGATTTTCAATCAGCGTTAGGTGGCAACGCACGGGCTAAGGAGTTCTTCGAAACACTCGATAGTCGAAATAGATACGCTGTCCTGTTCAGGATTCAAACGGCAAAGAATGCTGAAAGCCGGGCAAAGAAAATTGCACAATTCGTGCAAATGCTGGCAGAGCAAGAGAAGATACATCCGTGATCAATCAGGATATTTTTGACCCGGTGTCGCCCAGCAATGCACTCAACTCGGACGCGCAAAAGTTACGTCGCGCTCGGCATTTGCGCGCCGGTCATGGCGAACGCTAGGCGGGACGCCTATCGGCCCCGAACCCCGCAGGAAAACGATGGACCATCAGGTAAAACAACTGAACATGGAAGACTCTCAGGCCCTCGAAGCCGCGTATGAAGTCTTCGCCGCCCTGCGGCCCCATCTCAGCAAGGACCAATTCATTGATCAGGTCCGTACCCAGGTGGCTGAAGGCTACAGAATCGCCTTCATCGAGGATGCTCAGGAAGTTGTAGCGGTCGCCGGTTTCCGTGTGGCTACCTTCCTCGCGTGGGGCCGGGTCCTGTACATCGATGATCTGGCTACCCATCCGCAGAGAAGGCGGGCCGGGTTCGGTGGTGACCTGCTAGATTGGCTAATCTTGGAAGGTCAGCGGCTTGGGTGTGCTGCGGTCCATCTGGAAACAGACCACCAGCGCCATGACGCGCATCGGTTGTATCTCAACAAGGGTTTTGTTCTAAGCTCCCATCATATGAGCCTGAATCTGCGGTGAACCAACCGGGAGGCAAACAGAGAAATTCCGGAGTTGAAGTGAAACATAAAGCCTGAGCCTAACCAAGCCGTCAAGCCGACGGACATAACGCTGCGCGTTTTCGCTGCAGTTTGGGCGCCGGCGATGGAGATACAACATGATGGAGAAGACGGAACTTCCAACGGGTCGACAGCTCATCGCATTGAAAAACCAGGTCGTCAGCGGATTCAGCGAGTCCAATTGGCGAGAGCTTGGCGCCATCACGGAGATGCTCGACGAAGTCAACCGGCATTCGCGCCTGCTTCGCAGCCTTCGGTGGAATGACGACGACTACGATGGCCATGCTCTTCAGATGCTGAAGGACATGATTGATGCGAGACCGGACAACTTCCCACTGATTTTGGACTACATCGGCCGCACATGTCCGGCTGGAGGGGAGTTCATCTCGTGCACCGACGAGGGAGCCAGGCGCATTGTCTTCTCGCCGATGGTCTTCTCAGTGCCTGCCGAGAAACCAGACATCAATCTTCTCTCCGTGATGATGTCTTTCGATCCAGTCTTGCGACCGGTTTACCAGACGATCAAGTCGGCGGCAGAGGCAGCCGGATTCCGGTGCGTGCGTGCCGATGACATATGGGAAGACTCCACGGTGATTCAGGATGTTTTCTCTCTGATCTTCCGCTCCTATGTGGTTGTGTGCGATTTCTCGGGCAGGAACGCCAACGTTTTCTATGAAGCAGGAATAGCGCATGTACTGGGCAAACATGTGGTACCGATCACACAGAACCCAGACGATATCCCGTTCGACCTGCGTCATCATCGCTACGCGTACTACTTGAACAACGGCGAGGGCCACCAACGCCTGCGTGGGGAATTAGAGGATCGGTTCCGGACGCTCGCCAAAAGGCAGACGCAGACGAACTGGGCATAATGGGAAGATAGACGGATCCACCTGATTCCGGTCCAGATGTGACGACATGGACATTTTTGGAAATTCACATCCCAAGAAGATGCCGCAGCACTTTTTCTTTGCTGCCTTGGCGATTCATCACGAAACAGCGGTTCGGGGGAACGTTGAAAAGCAAAACTACAGCGTATGTCCTCGCCACTGGTACATAGACGCGGACTTCAAATGCGAGCGGTGTGGACAGGAGTTCACGTGGACAGCCAAAGAGCAGAAGGCGTGGTTCGAGGATTACTTCTTCTGGGTTGATTCTCAGCCTCGTCATTGCGCGAAGTGCCGAGGAGAAATCCGACGGCTCGTTGAGTTACGGAAGGAGTACGACGCAACCGTTGCAGCGGCACGACACCACGGGACGACCGAACAGAAGCGCCAGATTATCGAGATCGTATCGGAGTTGCAGCAGGCTTTCGGCCAATTGCCAGAGAAGATGACCGAGACGAAGCGGCTTTTTGAGCATCAAACCCGTAGCCAGGCAGAACCAGACGGTGCAGGCAACAGCCACCGCGCAGGTCAGTAGCATGAGTATCAGACGGAACAACACTGTGGTTTCAGTCGCGAGTGCGGCTGCCAGTGGCTGTGCCTGACCTTTTCGTTAGGCCTAGAGGGGGAACATGAAGCTATAGGACGTCCGAAAAGGTAGAAGGAGAAGCAAGCTCGGTGTCGTCGAGTTAATCGAGGGAAGGGGGGGGAATCGTGCTCGCCGCGGAAGCATTGTTCGAAAACGCCACCGCGTCCTCTGGGCCCTTTGGGGGAGGCTGGCACTCCCGATCCGGATAGGGGAAGGCCTGGGTGTGAAAGCGCCTTACTTTTCGGACGACATGAAGCTGGAAACGCAAGTTACGGGCAACATCGGCATGTACTACGCCTGGTACCGGCTCTCCTGCATGGGCTGGAAGGTAATGCAGACTGCCCGCAACGCGGGAGGCATCGTCGACGCAATCGCATACAACAAGAGCGGAACGGAGTCCAAGAAAAGGCGCTATCCAAACGGAATCCGGTGCCGCTTGGAAACAGCCTTGAAAGGATCACAGGAGACTACTGGGTAATCATCAACAACGTGGGAAAGAACCAAACCGGTATGTGATGAAGCCGGAGGAAGTGAATCCCCGAACATCGAGGAGAGAAAAATGGGGTCATATCTAATTGGCTCCAGCCAACCTCCTGCGACGCCCCGGAGTTCAAGGAGGCGCGGCATAGGATCTGGAACGGGCATAAAATGGCCTAACCATCGCTTCCAGGCGAACCGGGCGGCGCGGTTTCGGGGGCTATTTCCAGCGTTGGTGTGCCGCTTTTGCGCTCGCCTGATCCGAGTCGTTCGACGGAAGGAGCATGATGAGGAAACGAATCCTGAAAGTCATTGGGAGCGTCGTTGTCATAGGCGTGCTCCTCGGCGCCGGCGCACTCGCCGGAATCATGTGGCACATTCGCCAGTGTGTCCGGCTGAATTGCCAGAGTGCCCAGAACGCACATCCTCACCCTGGAGACGATGTTGCGGCAGTGATCGAATTCATGAACTCAGAATCCCATTCCCTTTGGGATCGCACCCATCGCGGTGTCTGGACCCTCGGGCAACTGCGTGACCCCAAAGCGCTCCCGGCCCTGGAGGCCCTCTACACAGGCGAGCTGTGTGACCACGACAAGGATTTGTGTCAATATGAATTGGAGAAGGCAATCAAGTTATGCGGAGGAACTCCGAATCCCCCACGAAAGACAGGACATGGAATCGTCGAACAATGAGTGAGGTCTACTCGATCTCCGAAATGCGCACCTTTCGGAAACGAGTGACCTCCACGTCCGGCTGAAAGGAGGAACCAGATGAAGACCGGTCAATTCGGACCATGTGGGCTCTACTGCGGGGCATGTGGTGCTGAAGACTGCCATGGATGCCGAAGTGGCTTAATTGACGACCACGTAAAAACATGTGAGTTCAGGCATTGTGCTAAGGACAAGAGCTTAGAGGCATGTTGCTTCTGCGCCGACTACCCATGCCCGCGGTTGGCTGACTTCATGAATGACAAATGGCCGCATCACTGGTCCATGTCTCCCAACCTTCAGTTCATCCAAGAACACGGCATTCAGGTCTGGCTCGAACGGCAGGCCCTTGAATGGTCATGCACGGCCTGTGGTGCTCCTACTCATTGGTACCAGAAGAACTGCACTTGTGGAGAGGGCTTGCGTGCGTGGGAGTTGCCAGCCTAACAACCGCATGCAGCGGACGGCTCTGTACGCGGCGGCTGGTGCTGAGCGTCAGGGCCATCGAAATCGGGATCGGGGTCGGGGATTTCGGGATCGATGCACTATGACGGTGGGGCATGAGAAGCTGGACTTTTACCGACTATCGATCGGCTATGTCGCGTGGGTTTACGAGAAAGCCGAGGGGGCGAACGGCGTTCAGCCCCCTACACGGGACTCGTGGCTTCGCGGCAGGCAATCGATCCCGTTGAACATAGCCGAAGTCGGGGGCAAGACGGAACTCTATCGTATGGCGGCCATGTTCAACCGTCTGGATGGAAGAGGATACCAAGTTCGAGAAGAACAGGACGTCTATGGAGCCGGTTTCGATCCCGATAGCGATTTCGATTTGGAGGGAAAAGACGAGCAGCCCCAACCAAGCGTTGCGGGTTACTCTTGACAGCCCGCAGCCCGCAGCGTAATGGGGCGAGGAGTGGCCCAAGGGGCATTTCCCGTCGCATTGGCGTCTCCTTTTTTGAACGCTGGTGACGGTGGGTTCATCACCCTTCACCCTGGTAAAGAAAGGCCAACCGCATGAAAGAACGATCCTCCTACACGATGTGCATCCTCCTGCTCTTCACCCTTTTGAATCCCCTGCTCGCCGGAGAAGATGACGGGTTCAAATCGATCTTCGACGGCAAGACACTGGAGGGCTGGAAGGCTCCGGACATGAGCTATTGGACGGTCCAGGACGGTGCGATCACGGCGCAATCGACCGAGTCAAACCCCTGTAATTCGAACCAGTTCCTTGTCTGGCAGGGCGGCGACGTTGCCGACTTCGAGTTGAAGGCCAAGTTTCGGCTGGCCAAGAACCAAGGGAACTCGGGGATTCAGTTCCGCAGCAAGATCGACAAGGACGGGATGGGCATCGGTTACCAGGCCGATATCCTGCCCGGGGGCTCTTGGTGCGGCGCCCTGGCCGACGAGTACACCGGCCGCGAACCGCTGATGGTCCCCAACGGCCACAAGACGGTGGTCGACGCCGACGGAAAACGCAACTGCACCTTTGTCAGCGAACCTGTCAGCCTGAGGGAACCGGGCGAGTGGAACGACTACCACATCATAGCCCGCGGTCACCACATGATTCTCAAGCTCAACGGCCAGGTTTCGGCCGAATTCATCGACAACGATGAGAAAAACTTTGCTGCGTCGGGCATCCTCGGCCTCCAGCTCCGCTCCGGCCCTCCCATGAAGGTCCAGTTCAAGGAAATCCTGTTGAAGCAGCTTCCCTGACCGTTCGCAGGATCCGGATCGCGTAACACCGCATAACCAGACGCTGAACCCGAGCGGGAATGGCGGTCGGGCTTCAGGCTGAAATCAACGCGGCTCGGCGCCGTTCCCGGAACAATTGGACGTCGTATTCACTGGGAACGATAGAGCGAACATTTCCATCGCAAGAGATCCGGCATCTGCCAAAGCACTCCTGCTGACATTCCTCACAAAGAACCGCAAGCCCACGTACAGAACACTCGGGCGTCGCATACGGTTTGTGCTTTCTCTCTTGTCGGACTGATCAGAGAGGGAACAGCGGCGGATCGTCGGCGTGCTGGACGAAGCGTTTGCCGGCCTCGCCATCGCCCAAGCCAACGCCGATAAGAACCAGCTGCACCAGGCGTTTGCGGGGGAGTTGTGATGACCGCATTGACACGCATGACTGGATTGACCAGATTGACCGCGCTGAGGATGTTGTCACCAGGGTCAATCCGGTCACCGCACCAACAAGGAGCGCCACGACGCGCAAAAGCAGGCGGCGCTGGCGGCATTGAAGAAGTCGCGGCTGCACCAGGCGTTTGCGGGGGAGTTGTGATGACCGCATTGACACGCATGACTGGATTGACCAGATTGACCGCGCTGAGGATGTTGTCACCAAGGTCAATAATGTCACCAAGGTCAGTCCGGTCACCGCACCAACAAGGGGTTTCCCATGCCTGAGCTTTTCGACAAACACGGGGGGTTCCGGCGTCTGCACTCGTTCACGCTGGCCACGATTGTGCAGCTCGACACGCTGCGGTTCTGCCGTCGCTTCCTGACCTTCGATCACCGTGCGACGGGCGAGAAGTTCTACGACCCCAAGGGGCGGCAATACGACCAGATGACCCAGGCCGCGCGTAGCGGACGCCAGAACATCATTGAGGGTTCGGAGCGTTCCTCGACCTCCAAAGACACCGAGATGAAGCTCACCGACGTCGCCCGCGCCAGCCTCAGCGAACTGCGGGGCGACTACGAGATCTTCATCCTCGACCGCGGGCAGCTCCCGTGGTCGGTGCATTCGCACGAGGCCAAGGCGATCAACGCTATTTCGCTTGATGACCCGCCGTTCAAAGACGACATGGTCCACGAGTCGGCCAAACACGCGCTGGAGCAGCGCAAGAAATACGCCCGCTGGCTCGATGACGACGACGCGGTGGTGGTGGCCAACGCAATGCTCATTATCATTGGCCGCGCGTTGAACATGCTCAAGAGCCAGATCACGGCACAGGGCAAGGCCTTTGAAGAAACCGGCGGGTTCCGCGAGCGCCTGATGACCAAGCGCATCGAGGCGCGGGGAGAGCAAACGTCCGCAGACGCCCCCGACTGCCCGGACTGCGGCAAGCCCATGCGTCGGCGCAAGTCGGCCAAAGGCACGTTCTGGGGCTGCTCGGCCTTTCCGGCCTGCAAAGGAACGAGGCCGGCATGAGAACAACAGAGAGAGAGGTGACCTTGTTGACCGTGGTGACCCTATTGACAAGCGGGTCAACAAGGACAACGTGGTCAGGAGCCGCAACACCATGAACGAAGCCGAAACCAGAGCCGAACACATCGACCCCGCGGCGCAGGCCAAGAACTTCGCGGGCAAGCTGGCCATCCGCTTCGCCTATGCCACCAACGGCCAGGCATTTATGAAATCGATATGTCCCCCGGTCCATCGGGTCAACCGGGTCAATCCGGTCCCCCCGAACGCCAAGTGCCGCGTTATCCGACGCCGGACGAACTCTGGGCGATGATCTTTGCCGAGGAGAACGCCTGGCGGGACCGGTTCGCGGCGGCGCGAACGACGAGAGCAGTTGGCGCGGCATCATGGACTACTTTGCGCCTGCGGTGCAGCTCGGCATTACCGCCACGCCCAAGCACGACACGACGAGAACGTGGACACCTACCGCTATTTCGGCGATCCGGGCCCCGAACTACTGCCAGCGGGTGACGGCGAACGACGGCGCACTGGCAACGAGAACCTATGGAGCTTGAGGGCCGATGGGGACGTCAGTCGTGCTGTGTAATTGCGCAGCGCTGAATGACTACGCTTTCGTCCCGCTGGACCGTGCGCGGATAATGGACTGCCGGGTGTCCGAATAGCATTGGATAGTAGACGTACCCTTCGGTCAAACCGAGTTCGGCCTTCAGGTCGGGCAGTGTCTCCAAAAGCATCTTCAACATCCCGCACCAGACCGTGCCCAGGCCCGCATTCTGCGCCAATAGCTCGAAGGTGGTCAGTGCAATGATGATGTCCTCATGGGGACACGGATTCGCCTCCGGTGCGGCCACGATCAGGAAGTGTGGCGCGCCCCGCATCAGGATGTCCACTCCATGCTTCTCGTACGCAGGCACCGCTGCATGCAAATAGGCAAACTGCAGCGGGACGCGGTCCGCAGCCAGCGCATCCGCCAGGTCGGCAAGTGCTCGCCGGCGAAACTGTTCCATCTGCTGCCGGTCGTCCATTACATGAAATACCAATCCCTGGGCATTCACTCCCGAGGGCGCATGTGCCGCGGTCGCGATCAGCGAATCGATCAGCGCAGGGTCCACATTCTCATCTCGATATCGGCGTACGCTGCGGCGCCCCCGAACCAGCCGCTCCAGCTGCTCCATGCGCGGAAGATGATTGGGTCCCCTCTCCAGGCTTGCCTCTGGGACCCGCCCGAGGATCGACAACGCCGCCTCCGGGCAGACCGCAAGACAGTGCTGGCATCGCAGACAATGTGCCTCTCGCTCCGGCCTGATGAACGGCAGGCCGTCGGTCCGCTCAATAATCCGCACAGGACAGTCCTCAACACACGCATCACAAAGAACACACCGCTCCGCATCGATCTTGAACTCCAGCATTCCAATCACCTCCAACCAAAGAATCGGACATCTCTCTCTCAATTGCACGCCGTCGGCCTGGGGATGAGGCATGACTGTGGCGTGCCGCTGCGCGAGGGGCTTCCGGTCCCTGCGCGAGGTCGGAGGTTGCTGTGGACAGGGGGGACAGGGGGGACAGGGGGGACAGGATTGCCCCCGACCTCGCCTGGGGCCTTGGCCTCAGGCTTCCGGCCCCCGGCGGTTTAATTTCATTGATTGGGGTAGTGGGTCAGGCGCATTATCTGGTTTTCTCGATCTTGTTTTGGGTGAATGGATAAGGGGGATGTGTGATGAGCATGACCAGGCGTGGGTTTTTGCGGGATTCGTCGGTTGTTGTGGCTGGTATGCCGCTGTTGTTTGGTGCGGCGGGGGCATTGGGCGAGGTACCGGCGAGCGAGCGGGTGCGGGTGGGGCTAATCGGCTGCGGCGGTATGGGACGGGGGGATCTGGCGACTTTCTTCATGAACCCGGAGACGGAGTGTCCGGTGATCTGCGACGTGGACGATGCGATGTTGGAGGGAACGGTGAAGCTGGTGGAGGAGCGGCGTGGCCGGGCGCCGGAGACGGTCAAGGACTTCCGGCGGGTGATCGAGCGCGAGGATGTGGATGTGCTGCTGGTTGCGACGCCGGATCACTGGCATGCGCTGCCGACGATTTACGGCTGCCAGGCGGGCAAGGATGTGTATGTGGAAAAACCGCTGGCACCGACGATCCAGGAGGGGCGTGCGATGGTACGTGCGATGCAGCGCCACAACCGGGTCGTGCAGATGGGGACGCAATGGCGCAGCGGCAAACAGTTCAAGGACGCGGTGGAGATCATTCAGAGCGGGCATCTGGGCAAGATCAGGGTGGTGCGAGCCTGGGCCTATCTTGACTGGCTGAACGACATCGGCAATCCGGAGGACTGCGATCCGCCGGAGGGAGTGGACTATGACATGTGGCTGGGCCCGACCCCGAAGCGCCCGTTCAACCCGAACCGCTTTCACTTTAATTTCAGGTGGTTTTGGGACTATGCGGGCGGGCTGATGACGGACTGGGGGGTGCATCTGCTGAATGTATGTCTGTGGGCAATGGGTCCGGAGACGCCGCGCCGGGTGAGTTCCTCGGGTGGGATGCACGCCTTGCGTGACAATCGTGAGACGCCGGACACGCAGATCACGGTTTATGACTTCCCGGACTACAGTTTGATCTACGAGCATTCGGTAGGGATACGGCACGGACCGAACGGGAAGGAGCATGGGATGAGCTTCACCGGTTCGGAGGGGACGTTAACGATTGATGATTCGGGCTGGTGGGTGGAGCCGGAGCCGAGCCGGAAATCGATTGAGGCGTACCGTGCGGAGGCGAGTTCGGATCCGCGCCCGGCGCATGTTCGCAACTTCCTGGACTGCGTGAAGACGCGCGAGCAGCCGGTGGAGCATCTGGAGCTGGGGCATTTTGTCTCGACGGTGGCGCATCTGGGGAACCTGGCATTCCGAACGGCGAGCGAGATCCACTGGGACGCCGAGACGGAGACGGCGAAGGACAACCCGGCGGCGAATGCGCTGGTGCGTGCGAACTACCGTGCACCGTGGGTGTTGCCGTACGCGGAGGGTTGACCGGCGGCGAATGCGACGACCGGGCAGGCTAATTCAGGTGTGCGGCCGCGTTGCGGGGTGTGAGAGCTCCGCGATGCGGCCGCTCACGCATTGGACCAGGTTCGGAAGCGCGCGTGCGACTTCGTGGGTCGGCTCCAGGCCGAGCTCGGTCGAGGCGGGTTCGAGTCCCCAGACCTCGATGGTTGGTATTGGATGCCCTTGTGGGAGCATTTGGAGCACTCCATGGAGTCCGAGATCATGGAGTCCGCCGCTGATGCTAGTGGGGACGAGCTCCTGGAGCGTGTAATGATGCAGGGTGCCGGGTGGATCACCGGCGGCGATGGCATCCAGAGCGATGACGTGGCGTGCGTCTTCCAGGAAGGGGAGTGCGTTGAGTGCGGCGGTGCCGATCTCGGCGAGGATTGCTTCAGCGGGTGGCGGTTGGAGCCTCAGCATACGCAGTGCGTGGATACCGAGGCCGTCGTCCTGCAGGAGTTCGTTACCGAGGCCGAGCACGAGGATGGGGTATGAGCGGGTCATTGGATGGCGCCGGCACTGCTGCCGTTGGGTTGCAGGAGGGAAACGATTTTCGGACCGGCCTCGCCCGGGGTCATGGTATGCACGGCGCAATCGAGGCAGGGGTCCATGGAGTGGATGATGCGGAGGACCTCGATCGGCTGATCCGGGTTTCGGATGGTGGTACCGATGAGCGCCTGTTCGAGGGGACCCGGCACATCCTGATCGTCGCGCGGGCCGGCGTTCCAAGTGGTCGGTGTGATGATTTGGTAGTGTGCGATCCGGCCTTTTTCGATGCGCAGCCAGTGACCGAGCGCGCCGCGTGGTGCCTCGGTCATGCCGACGCCCTCGGCGGTTTCGGGCATATCGGGCTTCTGGTAGACGGGACCGTTGGGGGTCAGCTGATCGAGCCACTGGAGGCATTGCTCGGCGATGAGCCGGGTCTCTTGAGCGCGTGCGCGGAGACGGTCCAGGACGGAGGTTTGAAACGGGTACCTGCCGGAGATGACCATACGCGCGAGGGGTCCGGCCTCCATGGGGAGTCCGTTGTGGCGGGGGGATTTGAGCCACGAGTAGGCATCAGGCTTGGGCTTAACGGGTTCGGTCTTGCCGTCGGTCGGGTGGCGCTTGGAGGTGTTGTCGGCGTACCAGGCGAAGCGGATCTCTTCGGTGATGGCCTCGGGCTGAAGCGGGAGCAGGTCTTCACCGCCGGCGAGGCGGCGGCCGCTGGTGAAGAGACGTTGGTCTTCGGCGTCGTCGAAGGGGAATGCGCCGAAGGCGATGAGATGGCCGTGGCCGGTGCCGATGTTGGCGTAGTCGGGGTAGCGTTCGGCGATCCGTTCGACATCGGCGAGGTAGGTGGAGGCGGTGAAGGCGAGGATCTCGGTCAGTTTTTTGCGTGCGTCTGCGATGCGTTCGGGGCGTGGGTTGGCGGTGAATCCGCCGGGGATGAATGCGGGCGGGTGTGGCATGCGCCCGCCGAAGAGTGCGCCGACCTCGTGCGCGAGACGGCGGACGGCGATGGCGCGGCGGTAGTTCTCCAGGAGTTCGCCGGCTTCGTTCTCGGCGAAGCGTTTGTCCACGGGCCAGGTCGGGCGCCACGGGCCTTTCCCGGGACCGTCGAAGAAGTCGGGGAGAGCGAGCAGGTAGAAGTGCAGGATATTGGAATCGAGGATGTTCGCGGCGGCGACGAGATTGCGGAGGATGCGGCCGTTGGTGGGGATGTGGGCGTGCCATGCTGCGTCGAGCGCACGCACGGCGGCCATGCCGTGGGCGACGGGGCATATGCCGCAGATACGTTCGGTGATGTGCTGTGCATCGCGGGGGGCGCGACCGACCAGGAGTTTTTCGAAGCCGCGGAAGAGGGTGCCGGAGGCGCGTGCGTCGGTCACGCGATGGGTATTATCGACGGAGTCGATGGTCACCTGGACCTTGAGATGGCCTTCGATGCGGGTTACGGGATCGATAGCGGCGATGATTTCCATGGCGGTGGGGTTCGGTGTTGGGAGCGTATGGTTCGGGGCGGGGTGGGGTCAGGCATCGGGGTCGGGATAGAAGTCACCGGCGGGGAAGTCGGGATCGGGGCAACCGAAGCACATCCCGTTGCTATCGACGCACCAGCTTGAGCCGTCGTTCCAGAGGCGATTCGCGCAATCGCCGCGGGTGCGGGGTCCGCGACAGCCGATACGTTGCAGGCAATAGCGGTCTTGTCCGAAGGAGTCGGCGAAACCGACGAAGGTGGGTTTCCCGCGTCGCCGGGGGCATTCGCGGTGGATATTGAAGCGGAAGATGTCGTAGGGGCGGCCGTAGTCGTCGCACTCGATCTGCTCGCCGAGGAAGAGCTGGCAGAGGGTGCTGATGATCCAGTCGGGGTGTGCGGGGCAGCCGCTGATATTGATGACGGATGGGGGCTGGATTCGGCGTTTTTGCAGGAAGGTTTGGAGTCCGACCACACCGGTCGGGTTGGGTGGCGCGGCGGAGATGCCGCCATGGGTTGCGCATGTGCCGACGGCAACGACGGCGCGTGCCTTGCGTGCGAAGGTGGCGACGGCATCGGCGAAGGTGACCTCTTGTCCGTCGTGCGCCCAGACGGTGCAGGCCTCGGCGTGGAAGGCGAGGGGGATACCGCCTTCGACGATCAGGAAGAAGGGTTGCGTGTCGAGGATATGGTGGGCGTGCTCGACGAGTGTGGTCCCGGCGGCGGCGGAGAGGACCGAATGGAACTCGAGGTTGAGTGAGTTGATGAGGAAATCGGCGACATCGTGGGGGGCCTCATCGCTGCTGATGCGATTGAGCATGGAGATGGAATCGCCCTGGCAGCCGCTGCCGTGCAGCCAGATGACGGTGGGTGCATCGGGTGCTTCGACCGCGGCCTGGAGTTGGAGGAGCCGGCCGGGGTTGAGTCCGAGCTCGGCTGCGGCTGCGGTGCAGAATTGAAGGAATTGTCGGCGAGAGATCATGTGGCCGGAAGCCTGAGGCCCACGGGCCTCAAGCGGGAGGTCGGTGGTGGAGAGTGTGGACTGTGTGGACTCAATGGACGGAGTGTATGGGGCCGGTCCGGGACAATCCAGCTTTAATCCTGGGGGTGCCCTCTGCGCGAGTTCGTGCTATCCGGTCGGGCCTATGCGATCTCTGCTTCGTTGTCGGCGATGCGATGGCTCCAGAGGACTGCGCCGAGCATGATGGTGCCGCCGATGAGGAGGCGTGGGAGATTGGCGTTTTCCTGGAAGATGATCAGGGCGACGGCGATGGCGAGGGGGATTTTGAGGTTATTCATGACGGCGAGCACGGCGGGGTGAGCGCGGCGTGCGCCGGCATTCCAGAGGAAGAAGCAGAGGCCGGAGGGGATGATACCGAGGTAGGTAATGACCCAGAGGTCCTGGCCACTGGGGCGGAAGCCGGAGAGATCGCTGCCGAGGATGGCGGTGATCAGGGCGATGAGCGCGGGGATGAAGGCTGCGGCTGCGGCGCCGGCGTAGACTGCGGCGAAGACGTGTCGGTCTTGGATCTCTGGGTGTTTGCGCAGAATGGACCGGTATCGGATCTGGCCGTAAGCGAAGCAGTAGTTGGCGATCTGGATGATGGTGAAACCGAGGAGGGTGGCGGCTTGGATCCCGTTTTCGGCGACGATCACGCCGGTGCCGATGACGGCGAGGGCGGCGGCACCGAGGTGGTGCGGGTGCCACACGCGCTCGTCCCAGTCGTAGATCAGGGTGACGAAGATCGGAGTGAAGATGGTGAAGAGTGCGACGAGGTGTGCGGGGAGAAAGCGGAAGGCGTTCATGTAGAGCGCGTACATGAGTCCGTGCTGGACGGCGCCGATGAGGGTGAGTTTGGCGAGGATCGGTCGCGAAATGCGCGTGGGCTGGAGCAGGGGTAGGAAGACGAGGAAGCTGAGGAGGAGGCGGAGGAAGGCTGCGAAGCTGGGATCGAGGTTGAGTTTATGCTTGATGAGGCCGAAGGAGAAGGCCCAGATCAGTGAGGTCAGAAACAGGATCGGCATAACGCGTCAGGTGGTGGGTTCGGGGATTGGCAGGGGATTGCCTTCGAGGTCGAAGAAGTGGCAGACGCGGGTTTGTGTGTCGAGCACGGCGACTGATTTCACGGGGGTGCGATGCAGTGCGCCTGGATTGATGAGAATGGTCCCGTTGTGCTCTTCGAGACTGCGTTCGTGGGAATGTCCGCAGAGGATGAAGTCAAAGCCGCTGGAGCGTAGTACACGTTTGAACCCGGGTTCGTGCCCGTGAAAAACCGCGATCTTTTTGTCATCGAGCTCGAGCTGCAACGGGCCGTTGGGCCAATCGAGGCCGATATCCCGGAGGTATGCCTTCCAGCGGGGTGATGGGTGGTCCATATTCCCCCAAACAAAAAAGACGGGCACGCCGATGCCGGCGAGCTCGTCGAACATACCGAGGTCGTCCCCTACGTCCCCGCAGTGAACGACCGCCTCCACTCCTGCCTTACTCAGGACTTGTAGCGCGGCCTGGAGGTGATGGCGCTGTTCATGACTATCCGAGACGATTCCGATCTTCATGTTCCCCCTTCATTCGAGTTCATAATAGATTCGACCGGCGTGGAGGTCAAGGGTGGGAGGCGTCCTGGCGGGTTTGCGGTCTGCGGTCCGCAAAAAAGCCTGGGCGGCGTTTGGGGAACGCGGACCCAGGCTTTTGAACGGATTTTCAGGCTGGAATTAGAACTTGGTGCGGACCGCGTCAACTTGGCCGGCGCTGCCGAGCTTCTCGTTTTTGTGTGCGATGAAGTTGGCGTATTCGGCCATAAAGACCTTACCGGGCTTGCGCAGGTCAAAGACTTCGGGCTCATCGCGGAACATCTCGCGATGGACCCTGCACCAGACGAGGCGTCCGTCGGTATCGATATTGACCTTGGTCACACCGAGCTTAGCGGCGCGGGCGAACTGATTTTCGTCGACGCCTTTAGCGCCTTGGAGCTTACCGCCGGCGGCATTGATACGCTCGACCTCTTCGCGCGGGACCGAGCTGGAACCGTGCATGACGAGCGGGAATCCGGGCAGGAGGCGCTGGATCTCCTCGATGACCTCGAAGTGCAGGCCCTGGCTGCCAGTGAACTTGAACGCGCCGTGGCTGGTACCGATGGCGCAGGCGAGGCTGTCGACATTGGTGCGCTCGACAAACTCTTTAGCCTGTTTCGGGTCGGTGAGCTTGGCATCGGCCTCGGAGACGGAGATATGCTCTTCGACGCCGCCGAGCTGGCCGAGTTCGGCCTCGACCACGAGGCCTTTGGCGTGGGCTGCATCGACGACGCGTTTGGTGATTTCGATGTTCTTCTCGAACGACTCGTGCGAGGCATCGATCATGACGGAGGAGTAGATGCCGGAGTTGATGCAATCCATGCAGGTCGCCTCATCGCCGTGGTCGAGATGGATGGCGAAAACGGCATCGGGAAAGATCTCATCGGCCGTGCGCATCAGGGCTTCGAGCATCAGCTTATGCGTGTACGACCGCGCGCCCTTGGAGAGCTGCACGATGAACGGGGCTTTGCTCTGAACATTGCCCTGGAAAAGGCCCATGGTCTGTTCCAGATTGTTGATGTTGTAGGCGCCGATGGCGTATTTGCCATAGGCATGTTTGAACAGTTCTTTGGTCGTAACGATCACGGCTACACTCCCTTTTCCAGGTTCTCTTTATTGGCACGCCTTGTTGGTTTGCAGGCGATTGAAGTCCACCGGCAGTCCACCGTTTCGCCGTGACTTGGGAGAGACGATCGAAACGTATTTCGAGGAAGAAAGGATAGAACCGGCGGTTGGGAAGTCAAGACATTACGGCGCATGCCTCACGCTTCCATGCGCTGGTGCATGACAACCAGCCTAATGACGATGGCCAATCCTCAGGAACGCGATATGGTCCCGCCTTCACGTGATTCTGGTGAATGTACTCCACCACCTTTTGATAAGGGCTGGTGGAGAGTTGCGAATGGAAACTGATTCGGTGCACACGTGGGCAATTTTGCGTAATCCAGGCTAGAGGTCGTCCGAAAACCAAATTGTGCCACAACGAAAGGTCTCCGGGTCCGGATGGGGAGGACTCCCGCAGAGGGCACAGAGAACGCAGAGGTGTATTGGGGGGGGCAGCTACATCGGAGCGATTTTCAGCAACCGCCTTGTTGGGCCCAGTAACGTACGCGTACACAACGAAGCGGTACACGTTCCCGTACACGCGGAGGCGAATGGAACTAGAGCACGAGAAGTTGGGAGAGCGTGGACGAGTAGGAGTACGGGTACGGGTACTGCAAGTGATACACCCCGGGATATATGGATTGATTTAATGATAATCAATCCGTTTTGCGACCAACCCTATTCGCGTCGCTTTCGCCTTCCTTATGGAAAAGAATGGGGCGGACCGGAGCATCTCGACCTGGAAGAAGGGATCTGGTATATGGAGGGAAAGCGGATCCTTATCTTGATGTGACCGGTCGCCTGCGATGGGACGGAAGTCACACGTGCGACGGGTCATACCCATCTTCCGATTGAGAGAGGCCCATGGAAAATTTAAGTAGACTCCTCACGCAAAAGGCGACTGCCGGCATGTTCGGGGTTGTCCTGTTATTGCAATGCCTGGCGTTGTCGGTTTCCGCGGCGGATCTTTTTGTCGCGACCAACGGTAATGACGCCTGGTCGGGGGCCATTGCCGAGCCCAACGCCGACGGCACGGACGGTCCGCTTGCGACGGTAGCGACGGCTCAGGAGCGGGTGCGTACGCTCCTGGAGAAAAGCGGTTCGCAAGGTCTTCCGATCCGGGTCTTGGTGCGTGGGGGGCTGTATGAGCTGGATGCACCGCTGGAGTTCGCTCCGGAGGATTCCGGCACGGCGGCGGCGCCGGTGGTGTACCAGGCTTTTGAGGGGGAGCGCCCGATCCTGAGTGGCGGCCGGCGGATCACGGATTGGCGGGTTGGCGAGGACGGGCGTTGGGAGACGACGCTGGATGCGGTTCGTGCCGGGGAGTGGACCTTCTCCCAGCTGTTTGTCGACCAGCAGCGCCGGTTTCGTCCGCGCCTGCCGCAGGAGGGGTATTACAGCATTGCGCGCAAGCTGGATCCCTCCGAGGCGGCCGGTGGCCGTGGGCATGATCAATTCGGGTTTGAAGAGGGGCAGGTACGTGCGGACTGGGCGAACCTGAAAGACGTGGAGGTTTTCGCCTTTCACCACTGGGCGGCTTCGCGCCTGGCGATCGCGGAGGTGGATGTCGAGGAGCGGGTTGTCCGGATGCAGGGGCACACGACGGGAGACAGCAACTGGGCGCAGTTGCTTCAAGGGCATCGTTTCTTCCTGGAGAATGTGAAGGAGGCATTGGAGCTTCCCGGCCAGTGGTATTTGGACCGGCCGACGGGGGTGCTGACGTATCTGCCGCGGAGCGGAGAGACGCCTGCGCGGACGGAGGTGATCGCTCCGCGGCTGCAGCACTTGCTGTTGTTGCGTGGGGATGTTGAGGCGCGAGCGTGGGTACGGCACATCCACTTCCGCGGCCTGACGTTTGCGCACTCGAACTGGGCGATCACGCCTTCCGGGCAGTCGTTCCCGCAGGCGGAGATCAACCTGGGCGCGGCGGTTGCCGCGATGGGTGCGCGCGACCTATTGTTCGAGGACTGTGCGGTGCGGCATGTGGGCGAGTATGCGATGGGGTTCGGTCCCGGCTGCCGCGACAATCGAGTGCTCGGGTGTGAGCTGGTGGACCTGGGCGCGGGCGGCATCAAGATCGGAAGTGCGCTGCCGACGGGCTGGGGCAACACCTTGAGTGTGCCGCAGGATGAGGAGGCATTGGTTTCGCATCACACGGTGGAGGACTGTCTGATCGCGCATGCGGGGCGCCTGCATCCGGCGGGGATCGGGGTCTGGGTGGGGCATTCTCCGTACAATGTGGTTCGGCACAACGACGTGTACGACTTGTACTACTCCGCGTTCTCGCTCGGTTGGGTCTGGGGATACAGCGGCAGCAAGGCGCACCACAACGAGGTGGGGTTCAATCATGCGCATCACATCGGTCAGGGTGTATTGAGCGACATGGGCTGCATCTACACGCTTGGCATTTCGCCCGGCACGACGATTCACGACAACCATTTTCACGATGTGATTTCGTATGACTACGGCGGGTGGGGGCTATACACGGACGAGGGCTCGACCGGTGTGGAGATGCGCAACAACCTGGTCTACCGCTGTTCGCGTGGCGGTTTTCATCAGCACTATGGCAAGGAGAACATGATCGCGAACAACATCCTGGCTTATGGCGGCGAGCACCAGCTGCAGCGCACGCGCACGGAGGAGCACCTCTCGTTCACCTTCGAGAGGAACATCGTGTTGTGGGACAACGACAGTCCGCTGCTGGGGTCGAACTGGAACGACGACAATTTCAAGCTCGATTACAACCTGTATTGGCATGCGGGCAAGCGGGTGACCTTTCCTGGCGGGCTCAGCCTGGAGCAGTGGCGGGAGGAGCGGGGGCAGGATCTGCATTCGGTGATCGCGGATCCCCTATTTGAGAATCCGGCGGCGGACGATTACAGGCTCAAGCCGGATTCGCCGGCGCTGGAGCTCGGGTTTGAACCGTTCGATTACAAGCGTGCGGGCAGGCGCAAACCGGTGGTCCTCACGAAGGACATCCCGCCGGTCCCTGCTGCGTTCAAGGGTCGGTGATTTGTATTGGGGAAAAGAGTAGCGCCCGTCTCGTGCGCCTCTGCGCGAGTTCTCCCTCTCCGGAGCCGGAGAGTCTCCCGCAGAGGACGCGGTGGCGTTTTCGACTTGGCGATGGGGGTGGGTAGGTTTCATGCTCTGATCCCTACCTTATTGGGAAATTTTTAGATGTGCCGTTTTCAGCAGACCGAGGCAGATGCCGGGATCACCTCAACCCTGCAGGCAAACCTCTCCTTCCGGACCTTCGTGTCTTTGCGTCTTCCAAGTTTACCTTTCACCTTCCCTCCCCCCTTCCTGTCCTCCCCTTCCGGAGCCTGAGTGCCTTCTGCTGTGACCGCATGCTATTTTCGGACGGATTCGAGCTCCAGGCTGGGCTCAAGGCTGATCGGCAGCCGGCTCGGGCTCGGCTGTGTCGGGCTCAGTGGTGTCGGGCTCAGTGGTGTCGGGCGCGGGCGTGTCGAGGGTTTCGGCGACGAGTGATCTCCAGACCGGATGGAAGGAGAGCAGGCCGATGGGGATCTCGCCGATCTCGTGTGCGTTCACGGGGTAGGTGGAGCTTTGGATGCCGACGAGCTTGCCGTCCTTGAGGATCGCGCCCCCGCTGGATCCATAGCGGCAGTAGCCGTCCGCCAGGTATTGTATGCCGCTAGGGGTCTGAACGACTCCGACGACTTCGATCGGGTTGAGCATGAAGGTGGGGTCCGCCTCACGGTCGGGAAAGATGTAGTGGCAGAGGGTCAGCCGATCGCCCACCTGGAGTTCTGGCCGATCATCGGAGTAGAACTCGACGAATGGCATATCGCCCTTAGCCTCGATTTTAAAGAGCGCGAGGTCGCGGTGGTCTATGAACCGGGAACCAGCCTGCTGAACGAGGGTGGCGTTGAACAGGTATTCATAGAAGGCCTGATCCTCGCGGTCCTTGAAGATCGCCTTGTGTTGGTGTGTGGCGCCGAAGGGCGGTTGATCGCTTGAGCTGCGGATGCGAGCCCTGAAGTGATCGACGAACCGGTCGAGTTTGTGGCTCCAGCAGACGTGCCCGACGGAGAGCATGTGTCCCTGGGGGGAGATGACAACGCCCTGGCCGCGGCCGGAGAAGTCTTCCTCGGTGGCCTCGACAACGACGAAGGGTTTCGGCTCGGACTGGATGAGTTGTTCCAGGGTGCGGAGCGGACTTTCATCAGCCGCCTGCATGTCAGGTGCGGAGGCGAGCAGGAAGGGGATTGAGAGGAGTGCGGTGAAGTGCGATCGCGGGTGAGTAGGAAAAATCATGATGATCTCTTTGGGCATTAGGGAATGAGAACAGGGCCGTGGGGGAAGAGTTGATTTGTGGTTCGCTGTTTTCGCCGGTGATCAGGGGATCGATGTTTGTTTCAACAGGTTTTGGAAGGATTCCTCCACGGTAGCGTGGGCGGTATCGATGATCAGCCGCGGTCGGGTCCAGGGGTGAATCTCACGGGAGCAGACATCCTCCCAGGTCGGCATCGACTGGTCTGAATGCGTTTGCAGGCGTGTCTCGACGCGGCGCCGATGCTCGTCTGGGTCGGTACAAACGATATCGACATGGATCCATCGTGCATCGTTCAAACGTGCGACATCTTCCCATTCGTCACGGGTGAGTTCGATGGGGTTGCAGCAATCGGCGATTACGGAGAGTCCGATGCGGAGGTTATCGGCTGCGATGCGATAGGCGAGGCGGTAGCCTTCGCCCTGGACATCGACACCGCACAGATCGCGCAGTGCCTGTTCGATGGTATCGATGCGCAGGAAGAGCGCGCCGGTGTGTTGTGCGAGGCGCTGGGCGAGGGTGGTCTTGCCTGATCCGGGGAGACCGGCAAAGAGATAGAGGAGCGGCTTTGAGCTGATGGTTTTCATGCGTGTGAAAAGCCGCACCGGTCCAGGTGGGGTTGACCTCCTGGACCGGTGCATTTCGGCGAAACCGCCTGTGTTAGTTGGTGAACAGCTCCAGCGCGACCGGTCCGAGGAGTCCGGCTGGGCGGAGAGTGGCGTTGGCCGGAGGGGCACCGATGGTCCAGGTCTTCCTGGCGTCATCGGGGAGGCCGGCATCGTGGACCAGGCGGTTGAACCAGGTATTGGTGACCTTGATCTCGAGCTGGTTGGTGCCTTCCAGCAGGAGGCTGGTGATGTCGACCCGGTGTGGCGCGATCCAGGAGATGCCAGCGGGTTGCCCGTTGATGCTGATCTCGGCGAGGACCTCGACCCGGCCGAGGTCGAGTACAACCTGGGCGATCGAGTCGGCTGGAGTCCACTCAAAGCTGGTGGAGTAGGTAGCGGTTCCGGAGAAGGCGCGGCCTTCCGTGGGAACATCCAGCTCTGTCCAGGAGGAGAGCTCCTTGAGGTCCACGCCTGCGGGTGCGCCCCAACCCGCGGGGAATGCGAGGTGCCAGGGACCGTTCAGGGCGATGCTGCGCGTCTGTTCGCGTGTTGCAGCCGGAGCTTGCGATGGCAGTGCGTTCTTGTGGAAGACGACGAAGAGCGAGCCTGCGGCTGGGAGATCGAGATGGAGGGTGGTGCCGGAGGGATCCTGTTCGCGCACCTGCGCGGGGGCGGTGCGGCCGGTCATGGGATCCCACAGCTCGACTGTGCCGGTCGCGCGGAAGGTGAGGTCTCCGTTAAAAGGCTGGGTGGGCGCGGCGACGAAGTACCAATCGGCGCCGGTGGTACGACGGTGTGACCAGACGACGCCGGTGCCTTGGACGTCGGGCTGGATGGCGCGGGTGGCGAGTGCTTCCTCGATGGTGATCCCGGCGAGGACACTACCGAGACCAACCTTACGGGGGGCGTCACTGGTCGTATCGCCCCAGAGGGCATGGACGGCGCGATCGAAACGCGCTTGGGCGCGGGCGCCGCCGGTGAGTGTCGCGAGGCCTACGGGACGGTCGCCGACGATGACGGCGCCGGCCTCGACGAGTGTGACGAGGCGCTCGAGGGTTTCGGGCAGCATCCGTCGGTTGTTCGGAAGCCAGAGCAGTTCGTAAGCGATGCCCTCGGGGGTGACGATGCGTCCGTCCTGGACGGCGAGTCGGTGGAGCAGGGCGTCCGGGTTGCAGTAGTCGTAGCGGTAGCCCACGGGGAAGGGCGCGTCCTGGAGCGGTTTATGATCCTGCTCATCGCCGATGTACCAGAGCACGTCGGAGACCGGGTGGCCGCGTTCGAGCATGAAGCTGCAGCGCGCGAGGTAGTCGGTGAACTCGGGCATGGCCTTCCACCAGGTCTGCTGGCGCAGGAATGGGGTGCCGATGTTGGAGCCGAACGCGGTCCCTGGCGGGAGGAAATCGGTTCTGGGGTTATGGGTATAGGTGTGAAAGACGAGGTGGGTGACGCCTTCGGCCAGGTGCATATCGGCAATCGGCTTGAGCATGCCGGGGTGTTCGGTCCATGAGAGGTCGAACGAGGTGAATGCCTCGGCGGCGACGCGGGGTTTTCCGTACATGCGCGCGGCGGAGACGCATGGCTTGATCGGTTTGAAATTGAAGCTGCCGACGAAGGAATCCATGCGTGGGTGCCAGAACTCGCACATGGGGACATCGGCATGTTTGTAGTACTCGAGCAGGTCTCCGGGGAAGACGTCACCGGAGGCGGTCTCGAAGGCGATGGCGAGTCCCTGTTCATGACCGAGCTCGGCCATGCGTCCGAAGAAGTTCTGGACCAGCAGGTCGTTGATGGTGGAGCGCCAGTCGCGCAGGAACCGGGTGGTTGTTTCCGGGTGTTCGATCACGAAGCCGGCGAGTGCGGGGAGCCAGGGGCGCAGCTCGTAGGCCCGGCGGGCGGCGAACTCGCGATCGAGGCCGGGAGTCCATGTTTGGGTCTCGCACTCCCAGCTATCGAGCAGCATACCGTGGAGGAGTCCGTTGCCGATGGGGCCTTCGGCGAGGCGGCCGACGTAGCCGGCGAAGTGGGTCTCGGCGCCGGTGGGCGAGAGCTTATCGCATTCCCAGCCGGTACCTTCCGGGGGTGCGGGCCCGTTACGTTTACCGCTATTGACGTGGCCCCAGCGCAGGATGGTCCAGTGACCGCTTGGCGCGTCCCATTGGAGGTTGCCCTGGGCATCGAGCTGATCGGACAGGTCGAGAATGGAATCGGGGTTGATCCAGGCTGTCTCGGACTGGTCAGGGTGTTCGATCTGGTCGAGACCGCGCAGGACGAAGGCGGCTTCGGCCTCCCAGTTATTTTTGCGCGCGCCGGAGAAGAGCTGGATATAGGCGAGCGTCATGGTGTGCAGGTGTTCGATGGTGATGCGGAATTTTTCGGCGGTTATCTCGTCGCAAGCCAATGAGATCGGTCGATTCCCCTGCCAGTTGCTCTGCGGCATCTGTTGGTGCGCGATGGTCTGTGGGCCGTCGGGGAGAAGCGCCTCCACGGTGACGGTGACGCCCGGTTCGTAGCACCAGTTATGGTTGAACGACTGGACGGAGGGCAGTTCGACGGTGCGCAGGAGGGTGGGTGTTTCGAAAGTGACTTCGACCCAGACCGGCTCATCGGCGGGCTGCAGGGTGATCCGTCCGTCGCCGGCGGCCTGGAGGCATTGGGTCCAGGGCAGGTCATCGCGGTTGCTTCGGACCTCGGCCGGGGTGAGTGCCTTGCCGGTGTCGCCCGCGGGGGTGGGGAAGGCGACGACGAAGAGGTCGCGATAATCGCGCCAATCCTCTTGGCTCGGCTGTGGCTGAGGCAGGGCGATCGTGTCCGTGGGGCGGTCGGCCAGGTCGGTACGGCTCCAGACGAGGTGACGCATGGCCTTGTCGGGCGTGATCCAGGGTCCGCCTGCCATGGCCCAGCCCGGACAGTTCTGGATGGTGAAGCGCAGGCCGAGGCGGCGGCATTCGGAGGCGACGTGTTGGACCATATCGTCCCAGGGTTCGCTCAGGCATTGGATCTGGGGATCGACGCCGGGCCATGGGCCGCCGAACTGGCCGTGAAAGAACTGGACGCCTGAGATCCCGGCCGCGGCGATCGCCTCGAGATCGGCGGTGACGCCTTCCTTGGCGACATTGCCGCCGATGAAGTGGAACCAAGTCTGCGGGTGATGTACGGCGGGTGGTGTCTGAAATGTTTCGGGGTCCTGTTTGCCGAACGTGCCTTGCAGGGCTGTGGGATTGGGAACGGCATCGGGTGCGGTCGCCTGCAAGGGGGCAGGCGGCTGCACGAGGAGGAGTGCGAGGGCGGCTAGGAACCTACGGCCGTGGATCTTAACGGGTACGTTCACGTCTCTGGACCTTTTCTACTCGTTCGTGGAATGGGTGGTTAATGGTTGGCGCGCTGCGATGGATCCAACTCTGAACAAGCAGAATCATATCGGAGCCACGCGTGTGTGACCAGGTTTTTGGGAGTGCGCCAACGGCAGAACGACGGTGGGTGTCGCGGCCCGGGGGGCTGGAGCCCCCGTCGAAGGTCGGAGGATCGCTGTGGGTGCGGATGATGCCGTGTGGCCCGCAGATGCGGGGAGGTGGACAGAGTGGACAGAGGACTTTGTGATGCTTGGGGTAGGGTGGGGTATTTGAGTCGAAATTGCAGAACAGTGTTGAAGCGGGCTACTGGCAGGCGGCACGACGGGGTTTGGCCGGCGCGCCCAGGGAGACCTCCGCTCATCAGCAGGCTCAATGTTATCGAACCGAATGCCCAACCTCACTCACAGCGGACCTCTGACCTCCCGCCTGAGGGGTCAGGCTCAGGCTTTCGGCCCCGGCGGGCCCCCCACACTTTTCTTGTATTGCTGAATGCAATGGTGGTAAGCATAGCGCCGATCGGACCCCCCATAAACAATCCGGCTCCTAGCATTGGAGAGGCTTATGCTCCTGGATTTGGTCCAAAATATCGCACTGCTCCTGATGCTGGTGGTTGGGCTACAGGTTTTGACGCAGCGGTTTGAGAAGCGCAGGGTGCTTTTTCGGGTGGCGGCGGGGATCCTTTTTGGCGTGGTCGGGGTGGTGGGGATGATGACGCCGCTTCGTTTTGATGAGGGTGTGATTTACGACGGGCGGTCGATTGTACTCGCGTTGTCCGGGGTGTTTGTTGGCTGGATATCCACGCTGATCGCTGCTGTGATTTGTGTGGTGTATCGAATTTATTTAGGTGGTGCCGGGGCGTTGGCCGGGTCGCTTGTTGTGGTCGAGGCGGCCATCCTGGGTTTGTATTTCCGCCGCCTGAGCCAGAGGAACGAGCGCTGGATGAATCCCCTGAGTTTGCTGGGCCTGGGTGTTCTTGTGCATGCGTTGATGGTGTTGCTGCAGTTGTTCATCCCTGGGGAACTCGGCATGGCGGCGGTCAGCCGCATTGGACTGCCGGTCATGCTCTTCTATCCGCCTGCGTTTTTACTCGCGGCCTCTGTCTTCCTTGAGGTGGAGCGGCATCGCGCGGCATCGATGCCTTGGCCAGGAGCGAGGAGCGCTATCGGACACTCTTCGAGAAGAACCAGGCGATCATGTCCGAGCGGCTCAAGCTTGAGGAGCAATACCGGCATGCGCAGAAGATGGAAGCGGTCGGCCAATTGGCTGGGGGGCTTGCCCATGACTTCAACAACATCCTCCAGGGGATCCTGAGCTACGCACAGATCATGTTGGACGACGAGCACACCTCCGGTAGCGCGCGGGAGGGGCTGTTGGAGATCAAGCGGAGTGCGCAGCGGGCCGGGGATTTAACGCGCCAGCTGCTCACTTTCAGCCGCCGCCAGATCATGCAGCCGAAGGCGCTGGATCTGAACGAGGTGGTGGATGGGATTGCCCGGATGCTGACCCGGCTGTTGGGCGAGCAGTATCGGGTCGAATGGATTCCTGGGAAGGGGCTTCATTCTGTCTTCGCCGATCCGGGGATGGTGGAACAGGCGTTGATGAATCTGGGTATCAACGGTCGAGATGCCATGCCGGAGGGGGGGACGTTGACGATTGAGACAGACAATGTCCAACTGGATCTCGACTATTGTGAGAACCACATCTGGGCGAAGCCGGGTCGATTTGTCCTTTTGAGCGTAACGGACACGGGCCAGGGTATGGACGAGGAGACGCGCACGCACATTTTTGAGCCTTTCTTCACGACGAAGGCGGTGGGCAAGGGGACGGGATTGGGGCTTGCCACGGTCTACGGCATTGTCCAGCAGCACGAGGGGATGATCGAGGTTTACAGCGAGCCGGGGCATGGCACCACCTTCAAAATCTATTTTCCCGAGTGCCATCCAGAGGGTGTGGCGGAACTGGGGTCGACGATACAGGAGGTGGCGGTCCAGGGTGGAAGTGAGACCATACTTCTTGCTGAGGACAACGCCCTGGTACGTAAGTTGGGGCAGGATGTGCTCCAGGGGGTTGGGTATCGGGTGCTCTCCGCAGCGGATGGTCAGCAGGCCTGCAAGCTATTCGAGCAGCATCGTGATGAGATCTGTTTGGTGATTTTGGATGTCGTGATGCCGCGGCTGTCGGGCCCCAAGATTTTGGGGAGAATTCGCGAGATGGCGCCGGATGTCCCCTTCCTCTTTACCAGCGGGTATGGCGAGCGGACGGTGAAGACGCAGTTCGTGCATGATGAGGGGCTGCACATGCTCCAGAAACCGTATGCCCCGCAGCGGCTCCTGTTGTTGGTTCGTCAACTGTTGGATGGCGACGCCTGATCGATCCGCGGCTCAGGGGCTCTACGCCGCGGGAAGAGTTGAATTGACACAAATCGTTGCTTCGTCTTATTCGGTCATTGGGAGAGAGATCCACCCGAACCCGTGAGAGGCTTTCGATGAGACCATTTCGTTTTTTGATCATTGCCGCCCTTGGAATCAGCATTCGGTTTGCCTCCGAGTGTATCGCCGTCGAGGCGGGGAACGAGGCTCCGATCCTGCATTGGGACTTTGACCGGATCGATTCCGGCCGCGTGGTGGATCGTTCGGGTCACGGACTGGATGGGGCGATGGGTGCGCCGGCGGTGCAGGGTCCGGTGGGCATGGCGGCGCAGTTCGAGGGCGAGCCGAGCAGCCCGGTGGTGGTTGAGATCCCGCCTGAGCTGAGGCTTGGGCGGGGCTCCTGGAGCTTCACGGCGATGCTGAAGCCGGTCCGCCTGGCCATTGAGAGCACCCAGCCGCAGCGACGGATCTTCTCGTACGGGCTCTATCCGAAGGCGAACCTGGTGATGGACGTGCTGGAATCGGGACAGGTGACCAGTTATTTCTGCTTTGAGCGAGCGAATGGCGAGCGGGTATCGACCGGGGCATCGACTTCGCTTTCGCTGGTGCAGGGTCAGTGGGCGCATGTCGCCCTTGTTTGCGATCGGGATCGAGGCCGGGTGGCGATTTACGTCAACGGATATGCCACGGGTGATGTGGCGATTCCGGCGGAGTTCGATGGAGATTTTTCCCTGGACGGCAAGCTGACGATTGGGAGCGGCTGGCAGAACTTTTGGGGATTGATCGACGAGGTGAAGTTGTACCGTGCTGCGCTCACGGCGGATGCGGTCGAGGCTGAGTTTGCTCGGTTGAAGGCAGGCTTCGGTGTGAGCGAGAGCGAGGAGATCGTGGCGGCGAAGCGTACTCGGCGTCTGGCTACGGTTTTTCGCGAGGTAGAGGAGGCGTGGAGCGACGGGGCATTCGAGCGGGTGCGCGAGCTCTGTGGGGGAGTGCGCGATCAAGCCGAAGCGCCGGTTCATTTTCGGAGTTATGCGGCTCTGCGTCTGGCGCAGAGCCTGGTCAGGGAAGGCCGCCGGGAGGATGCGGCAGCCGTCTATCGTGAGATCTCCGCGGATGTGGGATTTCCGGAGGTGCATCGTTTGGAGGCGCAGCGGGAGTCGGCGCGTCTGGCGGGTGCGGTAGAAGATGACCGGGTTACGGTGCCGCTGATTGATACGTATGCGGCCGAGGTCTTCGTGGCGCCGGATGGCAGCGCGGCCGGGGACGGCTCTGAGGGCGCGCCGGTGGGGACGTTGCAACAGGCGCGGGACCGTGTGCGCGCCCTGCGCAGGGCGGGCGTGAGCGGTCCGATTGCGGTGACGGTGTTGCCGGGGGCATACCGGGTTGAGGGGCAGTTGACGCTCGGGCAGGAGGACTCCGGGACGGCGGAGGGGCCGGTTGTCTATCGTGCGCGTGAGATGGGGCGGTCGGTCTTTTATGGAGGCACGGTGCTTGAGGGATTCGAGCCGGTGCGTGACCCGGCGGTTTTGGATCGGTTGCCGGCGGAGGCACGGGGAGCGGTATGGCAATCTGATCTGGCGGCGCAGGGGATTCGCGATTACGGCCGGTTGGGCGTGCGTGGAATTGGGCAGTCTGCGTCGCCGCCGACGCTGGAGCTGTATGTGGATCGCGTGCCGATGACGCTTGCTCGTTGGCCGAACGAGGGGTTTGTGGGGATATCGCGCCTGATCGAGCCGGGCTCTCGGCGTGCGGGTGTGCCATCTGTCTTCGAATACGTCTCTGACCGGCATGCGCGTTGGACCGGCGCGGAGGATCCGTGGCTGTTCGGCTATTTCCATTTCCTATGGGCGGACGCCACGATTCAGATCGGTCGGATCGATCCGGCGGCGAAGACGGTCACGACCCGGGAGGCGTATGATTACGGTGGACGTGGGATGAGCACGGAGCAGGGGATCCAGTACTATGCTTTCAATCTGCTCGAGGAGATTGACACGCCTGGGGAGTGGTACTTGGATCGTGAGGCGGGTGTTGTGTATCTCTATCCGCCCTCGGATCTGGAGGATGCGGTTGTTGAGCTTGGGATGTTCAGCGAGACGATGGTTGTGATGCGCGGGGTCCGACACGTCCGTTGGGAGGGATTGGGCTTTGATCTGGGACGATACAACGGAATCGAGCTGGTTGATTGCGAGGACTGCAGCATCCTGGGCTGCACGGTTGGACGCATGGCCGGCAATGGGATCATGGTTCACGGCGGACATCGAAATCAGCTGATCGGGTGTGATGTTCACATGCTGGGCCGGCGGGCGACGGAGGTGATCGGTGGTGATCGCGAGACGCTGACCCCGGGGGCGCATTTAGTGGAGAACTGTGTGATCCATGATTTCGGCCGGATCGACCGCACGTACACACCGGCGATCCAGTTGGAAGGTGTAGGCAATCGTGTTGCACACAACCTGATGTACAACGGACCGAGCAGTGCGATGCGGATCGAGGGGAACGATCATCAGATTGAGTTCAACGAGGTGCACAGCATGGTGCAGGAGTCGGACGACCAGGGTGCGTTGGAGCTGTTCCGAAACGCGACCTATCGCGGGGTGGTCTTTCGGCACAACTACCTGCATCACATTGGCAAGACCGGCACGGAGAAGTCGGTCCACGGCCAGGCGGGGATACGATTCGACGACGCGATCAGCGGGATGTTGGTATACGGGAACGTGTTCTATCGCTGTTCGAGCGGCAATTTCGGCGCGGTACAGATGAACAGCGGCCGGGACAATTTGATCGAGAACAACGTCTTTGTGGACTGCAAGTACGGCATCACGGGCGGGTGGTACCCGGGCAACAGCGTATGGGTTGCGCTGCGAGAGGGTCAGGAGTTATCCGGGTTCTATCAAAACGATCTCTATCTATCACGCTATCCAAAGATTGCGACGATGCTGGACGATCCCGGGGTGAATGCTCTTTGGCGCAACGTCTTTTACCAATGCGGAACGGTGGCACGTCGGCAGGAGTACATCGACCAGTTCGAGAACATCGTCTTCGAGGATGACCCCGGGTTTGCGGACTTGGCAGGGGGTGACTTCGCGTTGCGGCCGGATGCGCCGCTCTTTGATCGGTTGGCGTTTGCCCCGATCCCGTTTGAGCGGATAGGGCTGTATCGCTCGCCTTGGCGTGCGTCCTGGCCGGTAGGTTCCGGCCCGGGGGGCGGAAGCCAGATGCCCTGAGGGGCATCAGGCGAGGTCGGAGGTCCGCAGCACGGCTACGCGTGCTGCTGTCCGTG
>CALLYA010000180.1 GCA_937875495.1 uncultured Verrucomicrobiota bacterium | reverse complement strand
TGGCGCAGGCCACACTGAAGGTCCATCCGGTCTACAAGATCATCAATGCCGTCGGCCGCGCACACGATATGCATTTCGAGGTCGAGGTCGAACTCGGCGGACGCCTCCTGGGCAAAGGTCATGGGACCAGCAAGCGCAAAGCACAAAAGAATGCTGCGATCGACGCGCTCAATCGCTGGGAATCGATCTTCGGGCCGCCCATCGAAGAAACCGCCGATACGCCTCAATCCCCCTGAGGAGCGACCGCCTCCCCCGCCGCGCGCTCAGCCGCTGCGGACATGGCACGATCGAAGATCTCACGGCAACGCACGCGTGCCTCACCATGATGCCGCAAAAACGTATCCGGCTTCTCAAATCCAAGGTGCATAGCCAGCGAGAGCAACTCCTCGGCATCGGCAGGCAGGGAGCTGTTCGATCGCTCGTCCCCAATCCGCAACAGCTGCTCACAACGGCGTAAATGCCGGTAGTGCCGGCGCGCGAATTCAGCCTCCGCTGAATCAGCGAACCACCCGTCGGCTTCCGCCAGGTCCAACATCTCCAGGGTGGCGGACGGCAACCTTTCGGCGCCCGTTCCCTGATGACCAAGACATGCGCGCCGCACCGTGGCCAACTGCCCCAGAAACTCCAGATCAAGCAACCCGCCCGGACCGCTTTTGAATTCGCGACTCGCATCCACCTCTCCGCGGAGCCGCTCACGCTCGATCCGCATGCGCATCTCCCCAATCTCCCCAATCCATTCGGCCGACCAACCGCCGGAACGGATGAGACGGTGACGGAGCTCTTCAAACCCATGCCAAGGTGAAGTCCCCACCACACGCCGGGCCCGGGTCCAGGCCAGACGCTCCCAATTCTGGGCGCGTCGCTCGAAGTACCGGATCAGCGCCTCCTCGTTGGTCACCAACGGACCATCCCCACCGTCCGGCCTCAGACGCGGGTCCAATTCGAAGAGTCGGCCCATGGGAGAATGCCCCTCCATCCCACGGCCGAACTGAACCGCTATGCGCTGCTCCGCTGTGGACTCCGCTCCGGCACCGACATAGATCAGATCGAGATCCCCGCCAAAGCCGATTTCACCGCCGCCCCACTTTCCCATGGCAACGATCTGTAGCGCACCTTCACCTTCCCGTTCGCCGGACATCCAACGCTCGGCCAATCGGAGGCCCGCCTCCACTACAAGATCGGCCAGGGCACTGAATTGCTGCAACATCTCCTCCTCAACATCGAGCGACTCGAGATACCGTATCCCGATCCGGAACCGTTCCCCTCGCTTGATCCGACGCAGACTCTCCCAGCCCGCCTCCGCGTCGGGGTGATCCAGGACCAACCCAATCACCCGCTCGGTATCAATCTCGGCGTCCAACGCGGTACCTGAGACGACCTCATCAAAAAGGGCGGGATCCCGGATGATCTCCTCTCCAAGCACCCGGCTCCCATCAAACAGGTGCCAGAGGAGGTCCATCGCGCGTGGGTTGCTCGTCAGGCTCTCGAGCAGGAGCGAACGCGCACCGTAGGCACGGATAAACCGGTCCATCTGAACAAAGACCTGCAGCGGTCTGCCCATCGCACCAAGATGCTTGAAGAGATGATCCAGGAACAGGCGCGCCAGCCGAAGCGTGCGTGCTCCCGAATGGGTGAAGTCCGAACCGAGTGCGAGCGCCCGGAGATGAGGTATCAGCACCTCGCTCCGACCGCCATGATCCGGCCAGCCGAGCGTATGCAGACAGCCGACGACACCCGGCTCATCCCCCGCATTCAATCGATCGATCAAGTACTGAACGTTCCGCTCCCGCTCGGTTCTCGCCCTGGAACCGACCACACGCTCCTGGACCAGCGATGATTCATAGAGCGCCCGGTTCCGGCGCATCCGATCGGACACCTCCACCATCAGCCGCGGGGCGTCTTCCATGCCCAGAGACTTCGCGATTCGATGCCGGGTCTTGGCATCAGACGGCAACACATGCGTCTGCAGCTGGTGATCCATCTGTATGCGGTGCTCCAGGCGCCGCAGAAAGGCATACCCCTCGATCAGGTCACGGACCTCACCCTCCTGCAAGACGCCCATGCTCCCCATCTCGCGCAATACCTCGATCGTACCCCTGCGCTGCAAACGGGGGTGCTGACCGGCCTGTAGGATCTGGAATGACTGTGCTATGAACTCGATGTCCCGAATCCCGCCCGGCCCCAGTTTCAGGTTGGATTGAAGCGGACCCCTTCGAACCACCTCCCGCTCGATCCGACCCTTGATGGCGGCAATCTCTTCCAACACATCGGCCCCGAGGTGGCGCGGGAAAACAAAGGGCTGCACAGCCTCTATCAGGGCTCTGCCGACCGAGCGATCCCCCGCTATCGGCCGCATCTTGATCAGCGCCATCCGTTCCCAGGTCTCACCATGCGACGCGTAATAATTCTCGTAGCTCTCCAGCGAGCGGACCAAGGGGCCGGTGTCACCTTCGGGCCGCAGGCGCAGATCGACTCGATAGAGGAATCCCTCCCTGCCCCACTCGGTCAGACTCTGCACCAGTCGCTTCCCGAGTCGCGTGAAGAACTCGTGATTGGTGATCCCACGAACCGATCGACCCGCGTCTTCCCGCCAGACCCAGCCCTCCCTGGCATAGACAAACATCAAATCGATATCGGAGCTGTAGTTGAGTTCCTCACCACCGAGCTTGCCCATCCCCATGACACAAAACCCGACCTGCGGGCCGTCCGGTTCGTCTTCGGCCCTCGGAACCCCGAACTCGCGGAGCATCGCACGGGTATGGACGCGCAAGACGCGCTCCACAACGGTCTCGGCCAGCCAGGAGATCTCGTGAAGGATCTCCCGCAACGGTGCGAGATCCAACAGGTCGCGGACACCGATCCGGAGAAGTTCCCGACGGTGCGTCCTCCGAATCGCCTCGAGGGCGCGCACGTCGTCGGCACCACCCGTCTCCCACGCAGAGAAGAACTCCGCATCGAATTCACGCCGGCTGCGGGTGATATCCAGGGCGGCATCGGTCAGGAGCCACTCCAGATATTCCGGGTTGCGGACCAGGACATCAGAAAGTGCGTCGGAATGGCTCCAGAGACGAAAGCTTAAATCACGCACCGGCTCTGAGGTCATGAGAATGGAGATCACATAGCGTGGTGAACCATGGGCATTCACAAACCGGGAGAAATTGCCGACCAACCGATCCGGCGCTCCGAACGCCGCAGCCGCAAGAAACAGATGCGGCAGAAATTGCATCAACGGCCCTCGATCAAACGGGTCTTCGCCGATCGCCAGGATCAGGTCCTCCGCCCGCTGTGGCTCCTCGAAGCCCAAGGCGGACCATAGTGGAAGCAGCTCCCCCCTGCTCCGATCCCGCTCGCCGAGAAGCGATTCGGTCAGTTCCCTACCCACGACTTCTGCGGATGAATGCACCTATCCCCCCTCTCGATCGGCCTGCAATCACCTCGAGCCCATCCGAAAAACCGCTATCCTCCAAGGAATGGTTGGCGATCAGTCCGATCCGTCCGATCTGTCCGATCCGTCCGAAATCGAAATCGAAATCGGTATCGTTATCGATCCCTGCTCTGTCCGCCGCCTGGCCCTCTCGGCACCGTAATAATACGGTTGGGCCACCCGGTTTCTCGTGCCCGAACCCCAGCTCGCGTCCCCCCGACCCCGAGCCCGAGCTTGCTTCGCCATTCTTCTTTTCGGACGGCCTCCGGTAAGAAAATTCCTCCCACAAAGGCCACAGAGCACGCAGAGGCGCAAGTCATTTCCCATCTGATATTACCCCGGCGGAAGTGCAGGCCGTCTCGTCGATGGCAAAAGGGAGAACCTCTCTGTGAACTCTGTGCCCTCTGTGGCTAAAAATCCTCCCTAAAAGCGCAATCCCTCTGACCTAAGCCTCCAGGCAATAGCTCCCGATCCGTCCGATCCGTCCGATCGAAATCGA
>CALLYA010000179.1 GCA_937875495.1 uncultured Verrucomicrobiota bacterium | reverse complement strand
GCTGAATGATTACTCCGTTTCCTATTAGTACGCTTCGCATTTACTGTCCTGCCACTAGTCCCGATCCAGGCCGCGGCCGGTGGCTTCAGCGAGCCACAGACCCTACCGGACGAAAACTGGGAACACTGGGTCCGCGTCGACTCCACCCACCCGCTCCACCAAGGCATGTTCGTCGCCCAAGTGACCGGCCACTCCATGGAGCCAAAGATCCCGGACGGCGCCTACTGCATCTTCTCCGCACCGGTCACCGGCACCCGCCAAGGCAAAATCCTCCTCGTCCAACTCCTCGACAACCTCGACCCCGAAACCAACCAGCGCTACACAGTAAAACAATACACAAGCCAAAAGACCCAATCCCCCGACACCCCCTGGCGCCACCTCAGCATCACCCTCAAACCCCTCAACCCCGACTACCCCCCCATCCACCTCACCACCGAAGACGAAGCCGAAGTAACCGTCATCGCCGAACTGGTGAGCGTGCTGCCGCATCGGCACGGGTGAGGGAGCAGAGGAACCACGAATGAACTCGAATGCAATCTCCATTATGGCCTCCTGCAGGAGGGCTGAGCATTCATTTGTGGCCAAGGCAAGGGTTACCGGGGAATAGGGCTAGGACCTAAAGGACGTAGAGGACTTATAAGCCCCCGTATGATAGGACGTAAGACATAGAACGTTGGTATGCGCGCCAGGCACAGTGTCCCCAAACAATTCCCCCAACCTGCGCGGCGATCGTTGAAAATGAAGAAAAACCTGATTTAGGTATTCCGAGCCTATCATTCCATTTTCCTTCTTCCAATTGTGGCCACCGTCCACAAAGTCCACAAAGTCCACAAAGTCCACCGTTATCTTTCCTGCGAGAAGGAGTATAATCTGCAAATAATAACATTTTTGTTCCAAGCAGCCCGGACCGGGGAATAGAATTAGGATCTCAAGGATGCAAGGCTCTTACAGGCCCCCCGACGATAGGACCTAGGACATGCACAAGCACGATGCATCCGCGACTGCTTTCCACTGGCACAAATCTAATGAGAACAGGTGGAGCAACTCTGTTGATCGGCAAAGAACCCGATGGCCGATATTGAAATCCTTCATCAGTTGTCCCCAAGGGAAGAGTTGCGGTGACGCAGGCCGTCTGTGCTGGACCCACCACCACGTCCGCAGCATGATCCGGGAATGACGCCATGAACCAACAACTGAACATCTACTGCGACGAAAGCTGTCACCTGGAACACGACGGCAAGAACGTCATGGTCTTGGGGGCTGTGTGGTGTCCGTCGGATCACGTCCGGAACGCCCATTTGAGTCTCCGCAACCTCAAACGCACCCACGGCCTGGCAGACAGACCGAGAACACACCCGGCGAAAGCTGCGGAGGGAATACGAACAGGCCCGAAAGAAAGCTGGCCCAGCCGGTGAAGCTGGGCCGAATACTCCTTCTACACATGGCAGATGAGCTATCATAAGAAGGTCGGTTTGCAACAGCCTTTTTCGCTTTCAGTCGCTTCCAGTCCAGGGATCCTTCACCTGGCAGAGACCGCGCTATCGCGTGCGGCTTAGTTCGCCGCAAAAAGAACGCATGGACGGTCGGAGTGCCGTTTGGGGAACACGTGCACCAGCACATTGGTTGCGGTCGATCGGCGGTTGTGGACACAAAGGCGCAACCACTGAATGGATCCTGTCGCAGCACTTGCCGGCAAAGCCCTCCGAGTCCATCAATGCCCCTTCGGAATTCAACAGGATTGACCGCGACCAGGATGCGCATCTGTGGCGTAATGGAAAGCAATCCCCATCCTTACGCCTGCAAAAAGGCGCCTTTGATCCATTGCCAGTCCAAGAATGCCCCATCGCCAATATGCACACGCAAGAGGGTTCCATTCTCCTTTTGAATCTCAACCAGGCAACCCGTAGAAGGTTGATGCTCGGCTGCGGGGCTTACCAGCCCAAGATCGATGAAACCATCGCCCGGAATAGGAACATCCGCCATTGGTTCACAGCCCCCCTGGGAAACCCGCGTCTTCAATCGCGTGAAATCCAGTCCCAGCTCACGCGAAACAAGCGCAAGCCCGTTGGTTCTTGCTGCGCTGGTGGCCAAATCCCAAAGCCGCTCCGGAATCCGGCCTTTGCCACCTCGCTGCCTGCGCCAGCGATCAAACGCAAACCGCACCTGATCCAGCTCTACAGTCGGGTCCACTTTCCCATTCACCATTGGTCGCCTCCTATCGTTGGCAACCAAGGTAAGACACAAACTTGTCAGAGTTCACGCACGCTTGCAGAAAGGATACAAAACTCTGATCAATTTTTTGGTTGACAGGCGTCGATCCTTGCCTCAATAATTCTTGACAAGTTCAATTATGCGTCATTCTCCGCTAAATCGGTCATGACGCCTATTAAGATTAATCGTTCTGAAGGGGTGGCAGGACAGTAAATGCGAAGCGTACTAATAGGAAACGGAGTAATCATTCAGCATGGTGGCAGGGACTACCTTAACTCTAACATAATTCAACGTGCGCTTGACAATGTTCGCACTGGGAATTTTCCCTCCCACCTCTATCCCAAGGAATGCGCCGATTTTGTTATCGCTCTTGAGAAGGAACATGCTGCTGCGCTGAATGGCGATTACGATAATTATGTTTTCACGACTTATGACCGTGCGTCTCTGATCGACTTCAAGTTACGCTACGATAGTACTCACAAATATTCCGCTACAGAAATCGGATTTGAGGACTACTTCCTGCTCTTTGAATTAACTCATAACAAATTGGGCATTACCAATCCGGAGAGATTCAACTCGCGAGGTGTCCTACGTCGAATGTTCTTGGATGCAGTGTTTAATCAAGGGAAAATCGAATCAGTACATAAACAATTTAGCGCCGGTTTCGTCAAATGGCTTCAGAACCATAAACACATCTTCACGACTAACTACGATTCAAATTTAGATATCGCAACCGGTTTGCGGGTGCATCACTTGCATGGCTCTTTCAATACATTAAACGAAGTCTACGATCCAAAAAGTTTCAGAAATCAACTAGAGGATGATTTGCTAAATGGCGAGAAGGTTGATTTAGACCACCTACATTTGTACTCAACATGCCTTGTTTCTTATGTGGGTGATCTTAAATCATACTCTATGAGGCAGTCTTCCCTTGCCAATAGAGCAATGGACAAATTCGTAGATGGATATCAGAGCAACCCCGATTTACGGAAGCAGATCGAAGACTGGGACGAAAGCAACAACCTGGTGAGGCGGCTCAAGGAATCGATACGGTTGAAAGCGGAACGACCAGAACTTGAGCACAGCGAACAGTACCCCCATGAGATGCTCAAAACAATTTCCGGAAACTTGGAAATTGTTGGTTTGTCACCGAATAATGATAGTCATCTTTTTAAAAAGATTTTGGAGAACAGGAATATCACTCAAATCGTATTCCATTATCTTGGTGATCAAGAAGCTACTGACGCAAAACGGCTTTTTTCGTCTAAGAATCTCTCGATTCGCGACGTTCGCGACTTCTGGGCAGATGTCAACACGTAGACAAAACTCACGATAACAATGCCATGCACCAGATTGCTATTCCGCTGGCGCGCCATAGTAATGATGGCCACGTTGGCCGAGGACCAAACAATGACTTCATCTTATCTTCGAATATTCATCGCTGCGGGGTTGTTCGCCGGGAGTGCTTTTGGCCAAGTCCGGATGCCGGAACCGAATCCGCCGTTCGTGGTAGGTTCGGAGAAGGAACTATTTCGAACGTCAAATCCGCCCTCTCAACTCGATATGCTGCCTTCACTGGAATGGACAATCCACAAGTCATCCGATGGTTTACATCCCAGTGGTTCGGAACAGCAAATGCTATGGCTCATGAATCGAGCTCGTCGCAGCCCAAGCATTGAGGGAATCTGGCTGGCGCACCTGCGGCAATCGAACGTCCAAGAAGGTATGGACTATTTTGAGGTAATGCGAGATGTGCTGATGGATGAATTCGCCGCTCGGACGACTACACCTCCTGCGGCCTTTGATGCGCGTCTATACATCGCGGCCCGCAGTCATTCGGCCTACCTAATTTCCACGGACGCACAGAATCATACCGACCAATTCCAGCGCATCCTTGATGAAGGCTTTCGTTACACCTCAGCACGAGGGAGTGTGTTCTCCTATTCCAAAGATGCGATTTACGGACACGCCGGATTCAACGTGGATTGGGGAGGGAGTGATGAATCGGGCATGCAGACCGGACGGGGGCATCGAGAGGGGTTGATGGGGGCCTACTCATGCGTGGGCATTGCATGTGTGAAGGAAGACAACCCGTCAACCAATGTTGGCCCGGTCGTGACAACAATCAACTACTGCAACGCGAACGCTTCGTATTCGGATCACCATAACCTGTTTGTTGTGGGAACCGTCTGGAATGATGCGAACACCAATGCCCTGTATGATCCTGGCGAAGGAATCGGAAATGTAACCGTCATGCCCAATCAGGGCACATACTTCGCCATCACAGGCACCGCCGGCGGGTATGCCATACCTTTAGGCTCCGGCACCTATACGCTCACGTATTCCGGCGGGGAGCTACCTTCCAACGTTGTGAAATGCGTAACCATCGATTCAGTCAGCCTGCTCGAGGACGTGGAACTTTCGGGCAAAGGGTTTGAAATGACGGCAAGCGCAACCATCAGTCAGGACGGTATGTTGACATTTGTTCTGAGCGAACAGCGCAAAGGCTGTGCGTATAGCCTTGTGACATCTACAAATCTTTTGTTGGGAGTGTGGAAGTGGGCAGGGACATTGCCGATAGGGTATGGCAATTCGTTGACATACAACGCGCCATTGATCGAACCAGATTCGACAGAACGCTTTATGACCTTGCGTGGTTGGCGATACTGATCCGACGCACCTGTAGCGTCATGTCCTGACCTTCTTTCCGGAGGAGCTTGGAGTTGTTATGGTCTGGACATCCAATTCGGTGTTGGGCGCACCCTCCCCCAATCCCCTCCCGCCTCTGCGCCTCTGCGCCTCTGCGCGAGGTTTCCGGGGAATGGGATCGGCGGCATCGCGGTGGGCAAGGGCCATTGCCAAGAAGGCTTGGACATAGTCGATCTCCACATCGGCCTCGCGGATGCCGAGGAAGATCTGCTTGTCGACTCCCGAGGGGCCAAGGCGGACCGGATACACGGGGAAGCGGTCGGCGTATTCCACCACCAGCCAGCGCGGTAAGGCCGCCACGCCGCGGCCGTGGCGACCATCTGCAACATGATATCGGTCGTCTCAATCTCCTTGTGCCGTTTGGGTGCCATCCCCGCCGGCGCCAGGAATCGGGTGTAGATGTCGAGGCGGTCGGGCGGAACCGGATACGTGATCAGGATCTCGTCGGCAAGTTGCTCCGGCTCCGCATGCGTCGCATTGCGCAACGGAATGAGGAAGTTCGTCCCGAAAGGAACTGGTCGTCCTCCAGCCTTCGGTCATGACACCTCACGGAAGGACCTTTCCTCCCTTTGGCGGCGAGAACAGCCGTACCTCATTCGTCTGGCCTTTGGGAGCACACGCCCACGTATAAGAGAGCGCATCCCCCTGAACATTCCATTGGGCACCTGCTGGGAAAGCTTGCCACGATGGGCACCTTGGGGATATTATAGCTTGACGGATGAAAAAATATGAAAACTGATTTTCTAGATGCACACCATCGGCATTGGGAGGATGCTGAGCTGCTGAAAAAAAGGGGGCGTTGGGCCAATGCCGATCATCTTTACGGTCTGTCGGCAGAGTGTGGTCTGAAACGACTTATGCAGGCATTCGGGATGGAGATCGATCCTGGCACCGGGGGGCCCGATAGAATGGCACGATAAGGTGCATATCATGGGAGAGAAGGGAAACGCATGGGACCGCTATGAATCTTACCGCCAGGGAAGAAAACCGGCTAAGTATCCCCTTCCGGTGCAAAACCCTTTCCAGGATTGGGACATTTCTCAGCGTTATGCACATCGAGCGGGCTTTTCAAAAGAGATTGTTAAATCCCACCGAGTTGGGGCACAATTGGTGCGGAAACTGATTCACAGGGCAGATAGGGAGGGCAACCTCTCATGAGCACTTTCGACCAAATTTTGCCTACGGTTCGACAGGTATTGAGCTCTTTTGGCGAAGACTTGAAAAAGCTCGGGTCGTTGATCATCAACCGGGACCTGAACGGGCGTGTTCGCCTGGTGCTTGACGAGTCTCAGTACGACAATGCCGAAACCAGCGAACTAATCAACGCCATCGTTCATGCAATGAGCGACCGCCTTGGGCCACATGGTTTTCCTGCCGAACGTATGGTTCTTTATGAATCCTCCCTGGAGGGCGTGAGGCTGGGGGCACCGCACTTTTCCCTTGAGGATTTCGAAAATGTCACTGTTTTGGATCGTGTGGCGAGCGAGACCGATTGGGCGGAGATCCGATCTGCTGGTACTGGCACGCCCCGCATCGTGTTCTTTTCCATCAAGGGTGGCGTCGGCCGCTCTACCGCCTCTGCCGTAGCGGCTTGGTCTCTGGCCCAATCCGGGAAACGAGTCATGGTCATCGACCTCGACCTCGAATCGCCCGGCATTTCAAGCGCCCTATTGCCAGATATGCGTCGGCCGGTTTACGGCATCACAGACTGGTTAGTGGAAGACCTCGTAGACAACAGTGAAGCAGTATTCGAAAACATGGTAGCCAGCAGTGATCTCTCTCATGACGGGGAGATCTATGTCGTTCCTGCCCACGGACGCGATCCAGGCGAGTACATCGCGAAACTTGGAAGGGTGTGGATGCCCAAGGTCAATGCACAAGGAGCAAGGGAGCCTTGGTCGAGACGCTTGCACCGTCTGCTGCTTGATTTGGAAACTCGTTGGAAACCGGACGTGGTCTTGATCGATTCTCGTGCCGGCATCGACGAAGTCGCCTCTGCCTGTGTCACCGACCTGGGTGCAAATGGAATACTCCTGTTCTCAATTGATGGGGAACAGACATGGTCAGGTTACAGTATTTTGTTTCGGCATTGGCGTCGGGCAGGGGTGGCACCCCAAATTCGCGAACGGTTGCACATGGTAGCTGCCATGGTTCCGGAAATCAATGGAGCCGAGTACTTGGACGGTTTGCGGGAACGGTCTTGGAACGTTTTTACCGATGAACTTTACGACGAGGTTCCCGCTGGTGAGCCCACGGGAGAGCGTTTTAGTTTCGATCAGGCCGATGAGAACGCGCCACACTATCCGTGGCCAGTCCGATGGCATCGAGGATTTGCGGCAATTCAATCCCTTCATTCCCGTTTTCAACGCATCGACAAAGATGAGCTGACCGCTATCTTCGGTCCCCTGGTGGTGGGTGTGAATGCACTTATCGAAGAAGGGAATGTCTACCATGGTTGAGCCTATGGTAATTCGAAAGGCCATTATGGCCGCCATTCCCTCGGAAACATCCAATTTCGGGGAATCCCCCGACCCGGGGCAGGTGTACCTCCCGCGGGCCCATGCCAAGGCATTGAAACTCGAATCCAACTTAGTGGTTGGTTCTCGGGGCGTGGGAAAGTCCTTCTGGACCGCTGCTCTCAACACGCCAAATCTGCGCCCGATCCTTGGCTCTTTGGTGAGCGAGTTGGACGATGCCGAGGTAAGCGTTGGTTTTTCTGCCAAGCCCGACATTTCGGCCTATCCCGATATGGACGCATTCGCCAATCTATTAGGATCGAGGTACAAGCCATACGAAATTTGGAAGGCCGTCGTTCTTAGGTGGCTGGCACCGATTGCCGGAGAATCTGTTCCCGTGGAGCTATGGAATAGCACGGTACACTGGGTAAGGTCATACCCAGAGCCTCTCGCCCGATGCTTGGAGGCCGCTAATGCAAAGCTCATGCAAAGTCGCAAGAAGGCACTCATCGTGTTTGATGCGCTTGATCGCTCAAGCAATGATTGGGGCACCATGGACTCCATCGTTCGAGACCTGCTCAACGTCGCTCTGTGGTTAAAATCCTTTCCGTCAATACATGCAAAGGTCTTCCTTCGGGAAGATCAATTTGCGCGAAATGTAACGGATTTTCCCGATGCATCGAAATTATTGGCCACCAAAGCTGACCTTGTTTGGCAGAGACATGACCTGCATGGCCTCCTTTGGCAGCTGTTATGCAACGCCCCTGAAAAACATGGCGAAGTCCTTCGGGAAATATTTGGCAAGATTGTCGGTCGCGGCCCCGAACGGTGTGAGGATTTCTGGAAATTATCGGATGATATCAAGCTGGATGGACCGAAACAGAGGTCTTTGTTCGAAGCTCTGGCCGGCCCATGGATGGGCAGAGACAGACGGCGCGGCGTACCCTATGTTTGGTCGGTAAGCCATCTGGCCGATGGTAAAGGACAGACCTCACCAAGGTCATTCCTGGCTGCCATCCAGGCTGCTGCTGCAGACTCATCGGATAATTACCCGACTCATGAGTTTGCCTTGCACTATGAAAGCATTAAACGTGGGGTCCAGGAGGCATCCAAGATTCGAATTGCTGAGATTGCGGAGGATTATCCTTGGGTAAAAGCGCTATCCAATCCACTGCAAGGTTTGACGGTGCCTTGTGAATTTTCCACCATTGAAGATCAATGGAAACATTCTTTTCCAAACGGCTTGGATGGGCACGCTCATGGAATGCTTCCGCCTCAACACGAGAAACGCGGTTGGCCGGGTATTGTCGAGGATTTGGAACGTTTGGGCATTTTTGAAAGGATGCAAGACGGCCGGATCAATCTTCCTGACCTTTACCGTGTTGGTTTTGGCTTGGGGCGCAAGGGTGGCGTCAAGCCAATGACACGGAGATGACAAAAGTGGTGTGCTATCGCTTGGCTCGTTTGCCGCTGTGGCATTGATCCATGCGTTTTGGAGAAGGTGGTTTGCTGCAGAGGCAGACCGCACCGCACCGCTGGTTCAGCCCAATTCGGCATCGGGCGCACCCTCCCCCAATCCCCTCCCCCCTCTGCGCCTCTGCGCCTCTGCGCGAGGTTTCCGGGGAATGGGATCGGCGGCATCGCGGTGGGCAAGGGCCATTGCCAAGAAGGCTTGGACATAGTCGATCTCCACATCGGCCTCGCGGATGCCGAGGAAGATCTGCTTGTCGACTCCCGAGGGGCCAAGGCGGACCGGATACACGGGGAAGCGGTCGGCGTATTCCACCACCAGCCAGCGCGGTAAGGCCGCCACGCCGCGACCGTTGGCGACCATCTGCAACATGATATCGGTCGTCTCAATCTCCTTGTGACGTTTGGGTGCCATCCCCGCCGGCGCGAGGAATCGGGTGTAGATGTCGAGACGGTCGGGCGGGACCGGATACGTAATCAGGATCTCGTCGGCAAGTTGCTCCGGCTCCACATGCGTTGCATCCCGCAACGGGTGCTCCGGTCCCACGACCAGCACCTGTTCATAGTCAAAGACCGGCTCCCAATGCAGTCCCTTCCTGTAAAGCGGATCCGGCGTGACCAGGAGGTCGATCTCATAGCCCAGGAGCGCGCCGATCCCACCGAACTGGAACTTCTGCTTCACGTCCATGTCCACCGCCGGCCAGGCATCCAGGTAGCGCGAGGCGATCTTCAGCAGCCACTGGTAACAAGGGTGGCATTCCATCCCAATGCGCAGCGTGCCGCGCTCGCCCTGCGCGAACTGCCGCAGCCGCTCCTCCGTGTGCGCAAACTGCGGGACCAGCCGATGCGCCACCGAAAGCAGATACACACCCGCCTGCGTGGGACTCAAACTGCGCCCCTCACGCCGCCAAAGCGCCACCCCCAGCTGGTCCTCCAGTTTCCGCATGCTGTGGCTCAGGGCCGACTGCGTCAGATGTAGCTTTTCAGCGGCCGCAGTCAGCGAACCATAACGGTCCACCGCCACCAGAATCTCCAGATGAATACGCTCGATCCCCGCCATTCCATCCTCCTAATCCATGAGCAAGGCTCATCGATTCGTGAAAACATATCATTTTACCTCATGTTTCTCACGAATCATATTGTGAGGCAACATCGGAACACTCAGAAAAAGGTATATCATGGCATTTACTCATAATCTCGGATTCCCACGGATCGGCCCCAAGCGTGAACTTAAATTCGCACTCGAGGCATATTGGAGCGGCAAATCCTCCAGCGACCAGCTGAAACAGTCCGGGGCGGAGCTACGCAGGCGCAACCGACAGATACAGCAGGACCTCGATCGGATCCCCATAGGTGACTTCTCCTTCTACGACCAGGTCCTGGACATGAGCTTTACGCTCGGCCACCTGCCCGATCGCGCACGTGGTTTCCAAGGCGATCCGCTCGACAACTACTTCCGGGTCGCACGCGGGCGATCCGCGCCGGCCGAACACGCACACGCGCAATGCTGCGGGATCGCGGCAGGCGAGATGACCAAGTGGTTTGATACCAATTATCACTATATCGTGCCGGAATTCACCCCGGACACCGAGTTCAACCTCGACGTTTCGCGGCTTGCGGAGGAGTTGAAGGAAGCCCAGAATGCCGGCCTCGGCGCCAAGGCGAAACCGGTGATTATCGGTCCGATAACCTATCTCGCCATCGGCAAATCAAAAGAGAATGCGGATAAGCTGCAACTGCTGCCACAACTGGTGGCTGTTTACGCGGAGCTGTTGGAGTACCTATCGGATGCCGGCGCCGAATGGGTGCAGGTGGACGAGCCGATCCTCGTCACAGACCTGGCCCCGGAATGGAAACAGGCATTCAAAACGGCCTATCACCAGCTGAAGGACTGCCACGCGAAGCTCCTGCTGACGACCTATTTCGGCCCGCTGGGAGAAAACCTCCCGCTCGTTGCGGAGCTACCCGTCGACGGAATCCACCTCGATGCCGTCAACGCCGGGGATGAGGTATCGCCGCTCCTCGACCTGCTTCCAAGCCATACCGTTTTGTCCCTGGGTGTCATCAACGGCCGCAACATCTGGAAGACCGATCTCGGTGCAATCCTCGACTGGATCGAGCCGCTTGCGGTCAGCCTCGGGGATCGCCTCTGGCTCGCGCCCTCCTGCTCGCTGTTGCACGTCCCGGTCGACCTCGACACCGAAACCGACCTCGACGAAGAGATCAGATCCTGGCTCGCCTTCGCCATTCAGAAATTGGATGAGCTCAAGCTCCTGGCCACCGCGCTGGATCAGGGACGCGCTGTCGTCCAGCCTGAGCTTGACGCCAACCGTGCCGCCATCGATGCGCGTCGCCGGTCGCCCCGCGTCCACAATCCCGCTGTGCAGCGAGCACTCGCCGGGGCCCAACCCGGACTGGGCAGCCGCAAAAGCAGCTACCCGGAACGTGCCGCCAAACAGGCAGCCCTGCTCAACCTGCCCAGGCTGCCGACCACCACCATCGGGTCGTTCCCTCAAACTCCCGACATCCGCAGGGTACGCAGCCAATTCAAGGCAGGCGCCATCGATCGGACCGCCTACGAGCAGGCCATCAAGGCCGAGATCAGTCGCTGCATCAGTGAACAAGAGACCCTCGGACTCGACGTGCTCGTGCATGGTGAAGCGGAGCGCAACGACATGGTCGAATACTTCGGCGAGCAGCTGCAAGGCTACGCATTCAGCCGGTTCGGCTGGGTGCAGTCCTACGGCTCACGCTGCGTCAAGCCGCCGATTCTCTTCGGCGATATCAGCCGGCCGAAACCGATGACCGTGGAGTGGATCACCTATGCTCAATCACTCACTCCCAAACCGGTCAAGGGCATGCTGACCGGTCCTGTCACGATCCTGAATTGGTCATTTGTCCGCGACGACCAGGCCCGATCCGAGACCTGCAAACAACTCGCCCTGGCCCTCCGGGAAGAGGTCCTTGACCTCGAGCGCGCCGGCGTGCGGATGATCCAGATCGACGAGGCAGCCCTGCGCGAAGGTCTCCCCCTGCGCAGATCCGAGTGGCAGGAGTACCTGGACTGGGCGGTGGAGTGCTTCCGGATCACCGCCAACGGTGTCGAGGACACCACACAGGTCCATACGCATATGTGCTACTCGGAGTTCAACGATATCATGCCCTCGATCGCGGCAATGGATGCCGATGTCATCACGATCGAGACCTCGCGTTCCGATATGGAGCTGCTCGATGCCTTCGAACACTTCAGCTATCCGAACGAGATCGGTCCCGGCGTGTACGATATCCATTCGCCCAATATTCCTACCCAGGAGCATATCATCGCCCTGATCACCAAAGCCGCGGAGCGGATCCCCGCCGAGCGGCTCTGGATCAATCCCGACTGCGGCCTGAAAACCAGACAGTGGCAGGAGGTACTCCCCGCTCTGAAAAACATGGTCGCCGCCGCAAACCGCCTCCGAGCCGAATTACCCATCCCGGACCCGGAGGTTCTCGCGCAGAGGCGCTGAGGCAGCCCCCCCCGTATCCATCCGGAGTTCTCCCGCAGAGGGCGCGGTGGCGTTTCCGTCCATGCTATCGGTGTGGGTTGGGCCATAACAGCTTCGCATGAAGTGTGCCTTCGCAAATTATAGGCTCGACCCACCGATACCGCACCTGATAGGATATTCTTGTTATTAATTGCGGAGGGGACGCGATGACGGAGAACGAGATCGGGACGTTACTGGTCAAGGCTGCGATCGAGGTGCATCGCGGGCTTGGGCCGGGGTTGTTGGAGACGGTGTACGAAGTGGTGCTTGCCAAGGAGCTGGCCCTGCGCGGAATGAAAGTAGAACGTCAGGTGCCAATGCCGATCGTTTTTAATGGTAACAAATTCGAGGAAGGCTTCCGTGCTGATCTCTTGGTTGAGGGAAAGGTCATTCTTGAACTCAAGTCAGTCGCGCAAATCACGCTGGCGCACAAGAAGCAGGTTCAGACCTATCTGAAATTGACCGGGTGCAAACTCGGTTACCTCTTGAACTTCAACGAGGACACAATGCTAAGCGGAATCACCCGATGCGTCAACGGCCTCGAGGAGTAACAAGCGATCTCCCACTTCAGCATTAAGATCATACTCCCTCCCCCCCCTCTGCGTCCTCTGCGCCCTCTGCGGGAAACCTCCGGTGGATTTTTCAGCGTGGGGGTACGATTTTGGTTGGATCGGGGGCCTGGGTGGGGAAATGGGCTGAATCTTCCGGTGGCAGAAGGATAGATTATGATACTCAATGATCAGCAGATTACGCAGCTCGCGCGGGCGGGGATGATCGCGCCGTTTCAGGAGGAGCTGGTGCGGTGTGTGGAGTCCCGACCGGTCATATCATTTGGATTATGCAGTTTCGGGTATGACCTGCGTCTGTCGCCGTCAGAGTTCAAGATCTTCCGGCATGTGCCGGGCAAGGTGCTTGATCCCAAGGAGTTTTCGCCGGCCAACCTGGAGGCCGCTGAACTGCATCATGATGACCACGGCAGCTTCTTCATCCTGCCCAGTCGGAGCTACGGACTCGGCGTCGCGATCGAGCGGCTCCACCTGCCGGATAATGTCAGCGCGCTCTGCGTCGGAAAAAGCACTTACGCGCGCTGCGGCATCATTGCCAACGTCACCCCCGCCGAAGCCGGCTGGGAGGGGCACCTGACCCTCGAGTTCTCCAACAGCAGCGCAGCCGATTGCCGCATCTACGCCGGCGAAGGCATCGTCCAAATGGTCTTTCTCCGCGGCGAGCCGTGTCAGACCAGCTACGCCAAGCGTGCCGGGAAATATCACAAACAAGATTCCGTCATCACCCTCCCCCGCGTCTGAGCAAGATTCTTGCCGTTATCATTGCGATCGAGAGATCACGATGCTGGCTTGGCCTCGATGAAATGATCCGGTCCAGTCCAATGTTCCGAAAAGAGCCCAAAACCGCTGCGACGTTACCATGGCTGAGACTGCGGACAATCTTGAAGGACTGCTCCATGGGCAAGGGTGAAACAGTCCCCCCTCTCAGCAGGGATCGCAGACCCTCAACAACTTGAGAATCCCACTTAGAGAGGTTGGCAAGAGTGCGCTTGCGTACCTTCCCGTTCTCATCGCGGTAAGATTCGCGAAGGAGAATGGCTGGTAGGGAGTTGCGATGGGGAACCGATTCGATGTACATGGGGTCATTTTTGCATGAACTCGACCACGCGTCGGGTGGTTATGTAAAAATTACAGTTCCATACATGGGTACTTTTGCCAAGTTTTTTGCAACCAAAAATTAATAAAATTCGCACGGATAGCAAATTATAAAAATTTGCACCCCGGAACTTCAGCTTGTCCGAGAAGGATAGCTTGCAAATTCACCATTAGGTGGTAAATATATCGCCATGATACGGCGACATATTCAGGATTCCATCAAGCGGGCCATGGCCGATACGCCGGTGGTGCTGCTCAACGGGGCGCGGCAGACGGGCAAAACCACGCTGGTTCAGGAGTTGGCCACGGCGTCAGGTTTCCACTATTTCACCCTGGATGATGCCGCCACGTTGGGGTTGGCGGCCGGTGATCCATCCGGTTTCATCCGCAATCTCGCTGGTCCGGTAGTGATTGATGAAATCCAGAAGGCTCCGGACTTCTTTCCTGCCATCAAGCTGGCGGTGGATAAGGATCGAACGCCTGGTCGCTTTCTGCTCACCGGTTCCGCTAATGTGATGACGCTGCCGCGCCTGTCCGAATCGTTGGCCGGGCGCATGGAGATCATTCCGCTTTTTCCCTTTTCGGCAGGGGAATTGTTGGGCAATCAAGAAGGATTCGTGAAACGCTTGTTTGACGGCACCATTGGCAAGGCGAAACCCGGCCGATCGAAAGACGATCTGGAGCTTCGGCTGGTTCGTGGCGGTTTCCCGGAAGCCATCCAACGAACAGACGACGAGCGCCGGGGAGCGTGGTTTGCCTCCTACATTTCTACCATTCTGCAACGGGATGTGCGCGATCTGGCGCGAGTGGACGGTTTGCACGCCTTGCCCAACCTGCTCAAGCTGCTGGCGGCCCGTACCTCCGGATTGCTCAATCTCGCTGATGTGAGCCGTGATGCCGGCCTGCCGCACACGACCCTGACCCGATACCTGGCTCTGCTTGAAACCGTTTTCCTTGTCCACCGCCTGCCGGCTTGGTCGCCGAATCTGGGCAAACGGCTGGTGAAAGCCGCCAAGCTCCATCTGCTGGACACCGGTCTGGCCTGCCACCTGATCGGCACCGAGGCCCGACGGCTCCACGACGACCGTTCCTTGTTGGGGAAGATGCTGGAGTCCTGGGTGGTTGGCGAACTCCACAAGCAGCTTTCCTGGTCTGCTCCGCGCACCGCGCTTTACCACTTCCGCACGGCGGCGGGCTCGGAAGTAGATATTATTCTGGAAAAGCCCGACGGTTCGGTGGCAGGGGTCGAGGTCAAGGCCAGTGCCACCGTGGGCGCGTCCGATTTCGCGGCCTTGCAGGAATTACGCGAACAATTGGACAAAAAGTTTTTCGCCGGGGTAGTGCTTTACACCGGCGACAAATTGATTCCGTTTGGCGATAAACTCTGGCTCGTGCCACTGCCGACCTTGTGGGAGGAATGAACCATGAATACTCCACTCTCCCCCCCGCCTCCGTCCCGTTATTCGCGTGTTCGTCAGTTCGACGTTCAGCGACATGAAGCATGATCACAATGCGCTGGCGGCGGAGGGGTATCCATTGCTGGAGCAGCTTTGCCAGAAGAACGGGTTTCAGTTTCAAGCTGAGAAAGGGGAGATAGACCCATGAACGAACCAACCATTCCCCAATCAATCGCTCAAGACCGCGTCATCCGGGTCTTTATCTCCTCCACCTTCCGGGATATGAATGGGGGAACGCGATCTGCTGGTGAAAAAGGTATTTGAACGGGAGGGTGACGATCCGGTTCTGATTGCCGTTTGGCTGAGCGATCCCAACCTTGCGACGCTGTATGAGACTGCGGCCGTATTCCGGCGTGAAGCCGTGGCGGTTTGCCGTTTCTGACACGCAGCGATCTCTACGTGGCGGGGCGGAGGTGCTTCCGGCTACTGACCGGGCGGGCGAACGTCCTGAAACTGCCTTCGCGGATTGACTCGAATCTGGCTCCGGCCTGGGACGATTTTGTCGAGCGGGCGCTTGAAGAGGCGCCTCAAGAGCGGTTGCAGAGCGCGAAAGAAGGGCTGCGGCTGCTGGAATGCGTGGAGAGGGGGGGGAGGGCGGGAGAGGCGCAGACGGTGGACCTGGGCGGCGGGGAGAAATTGGATCTGGTCTGGTGCCCGCCGGGGACGTTCATAATGAGCAGCGCTGAAAGCGAGACGGATCGTGGTTATGACGAGACACAGCACCGGGTGATGCTGACGAAAGCTACTGGATGGGGAAATTCGAAGTGACGCAGGCGCAGTGGGAGGCGGTCATGGGGTCGAATCCCTCTTGGTTCACGAAATTTTTGGCGCTCAAGAAGTGTCCGGGTCCAAAAATAGCAAGCGCAGGCCTTGCAAACGTGAACGGGATTGAAATGGTCCCTTGTAAGTACCGAAACGAAAAAGGCCCTAGCCTGATTTATTCATGAACCGGTTCTTCAGCTCCTCGAAGGATGGTGAAACG